>JBGQJH010000041.1:0-10449 GCA_041498935.1 Pyrinomonadaceae bacterium
AAACGCTGGAGATGCACTTCAAACTCTATGAAGGCTACGTGAAAGAGACAAACAAGTTGACTGAAGCGATTACAAAATTCATCCAGGATGGCAACGTGGACCAGGAAGAGATGCCGGCTTACTCTGAACTGACGCGTCGTCTTGGTTTCGAGTACAACGGCATGGTGCTGCACGAGTATTACTTTGACAACCTGAGGAGCGGAGGCGGGACCGGAGATCCCGATCGAACAGCGCAGTTTGCTAAAGCCGCGGAGTCGAGCTTTGGCAGCTACGAGATCTGGAAAGCGGATTTTGTCGGCATTGGCAAAATGCGCGGAGTAGGCTGGGCCATTTGCTATCAGAATCCTGCGAACGGCCGGTTATCAAACCACTGGATCACACTCCATGAAACGGGAAATATCGCCGGCTTCGTTCCAGTTCTGGTGATGGATGTTTGGGAGCATGCATACCTTCTCGACTACAAACCGGCCGAGCGCCCGAAATACATCGAGGCCTTTTTCTCCAACATCGACTGGATGGCGGTTGAGAAGCGTCTGCAAGAAAATACCGGCGTACGCAGCGCCGGGGCGTAGTCAGGAACCAGTCGGCAGGAGCAGGACACGGTTCCTACCTGGTGCCGTCTTACCTGCCGACTGACTGTCTGCTCCTGCCTCCTGATCATTGGCCGGACCGGGCCTCTCAGAGTACACTTGCCAAAAACAATTTCGTTTCATCCTCGTAATACAAGCTTCGGAGGGACATCATGGACCGATACAGAAACCTTCTTACCCTGTCATTGACAGTGGCGGCACTCGCTCTATTGTTTGCCTCCTGTTCCGCTGGAAACCCTGACAACGCCGGCACGACGGCAACCAGCACCGTCACGCCGCCATCAACGCAAACGCTGACGGTTGTGCCGCGGCCGCAAAAGATCATCGACCTGATGAAGGCGCGTGGCGAGCAGGACCAGGCCAAGCCGGACTTGAAGATTGTCTCGCCCGCAAGAGACGCGGTCATCAGCAGTTCGACAGTTGAAGTCAAGCTCAGGCTTAGCGGCGATCTTAAGGGCTACCTGCCGCATAAGGATCCGGCGACCGGCAAGGGCAACCACATTCACGTCATTCTGGACAATCAACCTTACGAAGCTTATTACGAGTTAGGCCAGCCCTTTGAGTTGCGCAACGTGGTGGCAGGCAAACACACCCTGCGCGTGTTCCCATCGCGCCCCTGGCACGAGAGCTTCAAGAATGACGGCGCATTTCAGATGGTGGCATTCACCGTGAAAGGTGGCGGCGATGCCTCCAAGCCGACAACAACCAACAGCGGGCAGACGATGGCGAACAACAACTCCGGCGCCAATCCGGCGACGCCTCGCGAGGGCAAGGATGTCTCCGCCAGCACGGGCGGCGACGTCGATTCGTCCAAGCCTTTGTTAACTTACAGCCGTCCGAAAGGTGAGTATAAAGACGCCGACGCCGATCCAATCATGATCGACTTCTGGCTGACCGGCGCAAAGTTGAAGGGCGATGGCGGCGAGTATCGCGTCAGATATATTGTGGATGATGACGACCCGAAGTTTATCGACAAGTGGGAGCCGATCTGGTTGTCAGGCTGGATTGGTGGCAAGCACAGGGTCCGTCTGGAGTTGCTGAACAAAGATGGAAAGCCGGTCGAGAACGGTGGCTACAACACTACCGGTCGAGAAATCTCTGTCGTGAAGTAGTGGTTTAGAGTTCCAGCTTTAGCTTGCCCGTGTGTGACGACCACAATCTAAGGGTTTAACTCTGAACTCGAATCTACCTGCGGAGCTAAATAGTGCGACGACGTGAAATTGATGGTTGCCCCATTGCCGGCGCGCTGCAAATGATTGGCGACAAGTGGACGTTGCTAATCGCGCGCGACCTCGCTGCCGGCCCCAGGCGCACGATGGAATTGCACACCGGGCTCTTTCCCATCAGCAGCCGCACTTTGGTGGCGCGCTTGCGCGACATGGTCAAGGACAAGCTAATCAAGCGCACTGACTATGGTGGAAATCCTCCACACATTGAGTATGCGCTCACTGAACGAGGACGCGTGCTCTTGCCGTTGGTTGATGCCTTACGTCTGGTGGGCCAAACACTGGATTGCAATCAATGCGAGGATCGAAAGAAGCAGCTCGGATTCTACTGCGAAGCTTGTCCGGAAAACTTTCAAGCACCTGAAGATGAACCACGGTCGCGGCCGGCTCCCGCTCCTTCACCGCGCCGCCAACGAGACGATCCAATTGTTTTGTTGTAGCCGGTTTGTTCTGGCAGACATACTACTCACTCTCTTTTTCAGTCTTCCCGAGCCACTAGCTCAGCCGGTTGGTTGGGAATCATCCGGCCGTCAGGCTCGATGATTGCCTGATGATCCGGAGTGATGTGTTCGCCCTCCATCGTAACCTCGTCCCCGGCAGGCATCGCCACCGGCAAGTGGTCGAGAAATCTTTCTGAGTCGAGCGCAGCCATGCAGCCCGTGCCCGCCGCCGTTACTGCCTGTCGATAGGTGGCGTCCTGCACGTCGCCACAGGCAAACACTCCCGGTATATTCGTAGCCGTCGAGCGGTGCGCAGTTATGATGTAGCCAACCTCATCCATCTCTAGCTGCCCCTTGAAAAGATCCGTGTTTGGTTTGTGTCCGATCGCGATGAAGACGCCAGCGCAGGAAAGAATGTGCTCGTGGTTGGTTTGCAAATTCCGCAACCGCACGCCCGTAACGCCCGCTTCCGGTTCTCCCAGAATCTCTTCGACACCAGTGTTCCAGACAAACTCGATCTTCGGGTTCTGAAAAGCTTTGTCCTGCATGATTTTCGACGCCCGCAGTTTGTCGCGACGATGAACCAGGTAAACCTTCGACGCGTAGCGCGTCAAAAACGTCGCCTCTTCCATCGCCGTGTCGCCGCCGCCAACTACAACCAGCTCCTTATGGCGAAACGCCGGCAGCGGACCATCACACGTCGCACATGCTGAGACGCCGTTGCCGCCAAAGCCGTCCGGTACCTTGGCCTCGCCGGGAATTCCCAACCACTTGGCCGAAGCTCCCGTGGCGATGATCAGCGTCTCGGCGTTGACGATGTAATTGGCCATCTGAAGTCTAAAGGGCCGCTCGCTCAAATCAACTTCGGTAATCCACTCCTCGAGAAATTCCGTACCGAAGCGCTCCGCCTGTTTACGAAACTCGAGCATCAATTCCGGGCCCTGAATGCCTTCAGGGAAACCCGGGTAGTTTTCCACGTCGGTAGTGATCATTAACTGTCCGCCCGGGGTGGTCTGTTTTTCCGCGTCGGCAGGCGCATCAATCAAAAGCGGCTTCAGATTGGCGCGCGCCGAATAAATCGCGGCCGTCAATCCGGCAGGCCCGGAACCAACGATTACAACCTCTCTATCGAGTGTTTGCCTGGCCATCGAGTCTTTTCCGCTCCTTTGTAAACTTGAAAAAGTGTGACTAAATGCCCGAAAGTATAGCCTTTTCGGTTAGGCGTATAGTATAACTAGCGATACTAGAGTAGTCGAACCCGAGAGCTAGCGCCTTACTGACAGAGAATCTCAGAAGAGAACTAAGGCAAACGATTGAACGCAGGCACCGCTCCGCATACCATTGAAACTGTAGGCGTCATAGGCGCAGGCACCATGGGCCACGGAATTGCGCAGGTGGCTGCGGCCGCCGGCTACAAGGTGCTGCTGCGCGACGTTGATCTCGATTCTCTCGCTCGCGGCATACAAGCGATCGAACGCAACCTTGCTAAGGGAATACAAGTCGGAAAACTTACCGAAGACGATCGCGATTCAACCCTGCAACACATTCGCGGAACTACGAAGCTGGCCGAAATCGCAAATGCCGACCTGATCGTTGAAGCTGCCCCCGAGCAACTGGAACTGAAACAGGAAATACTTCGCGAAGTTGAAACGCATTCCGGCAAGCCTTTTATTTTTGCCACCAACACGTCATCGCTTTCGATTACCGAGATCGCCAGGGCTTCTGAGCGTCCTCAGAATGTAGTCGGCATGCACTTCTTCAATCCGGTTCACATCATGCGCCTGGTTGAAATTGTAGTCGGCAAAGCGACCAGCGATGATACAGTGGGAATCGTTCGCGAAGTTTGTGGCCGGCTGCGGAAGGTGCCAATAGTCGTTCGCGACGTGCCGGGCTTTGCTTCGAGCCGTCTCGGCGTAGCGCTCGGACTCGAAGCCATGCGCATGCTCGAGCAGGGCGTGGCCAGCGCGCAGGACATCGATACGGCCATGGAGCTTGGCTACAACCATCCGATGGGTCCGCTGAAGCTCACCGATCATGTCGGTTTGGATATTCGGCTCAACATCGCTGAGTATCTCTACCGCGAACTTGGTTCGGAAACGTTTCGTCCGCCGGAAGTTTTGCGGCGACTCGTAAGCGAGGGAAAGTTGGGCAAGAAAACCGGCGAAGGTTTTTACAACTGGAACAACGAAAAGCAATTGTCAGTGGTCAGTAGTCCGTAGTCAGTCGTAGTAACATTGAAGACCGAAAGCCTGCCACTGACAACGGACAACGAACCACTGACTACTGACGAACTGACTTAATGAATACGCCCCACCACAACGAAGAACGACGCTTTGCCTTGCGGATGGCCCTGCGTCTGCCAATCGTCATTTCCGGCCGCGCGGAAGACGGCTCCGCCTGGAGCGAGCCTACCGAGACTGACGACATCTCAACTTCCGGCGCGCTTTTTCACCTCAATCAAAAGGTGAGCCGCGGCGAGCGTTTGTATCTACGAGCGCATCGCCCCGACGGCACCCCCATTGAAGTGACTGCCGTAGTTATTCGGATTGCGCCGGCGATTTATGGCACCGCCCGCGTGGGCGTGCAGATTGCCGAGACTGCCGAAAACTGGCTGCGACTCTTCGTTTCCTGGGTCGCCGACGACCAACCCCCCGTCGACCCGGCCGATTCAGACAGCTCGCCTTCAGAGTAATCCAGGTCTGTTTCAACTGACAGGGTTCCGAACGCCAATTACACGTTGCGCTTGCCCCGACGAGCACACTGCGCAAAAGTGATTGTCTCTTCAGTGTGATCTGTGTAATCCTGTTAGTTGCGGATTCTCACCGAGGCCTCCGGGACGACCAGCGCCTTCCATCCGCGCCCCAAACGAACAATTTGGATTTCCGAGGAGGGATGCGATGAAGCTGTGCCCACATTGTGAGTTCATCTATGAGGACGACCAGAGCTTCTGCGATATGGACGGGAAAGAACTCGTCTACAATCCGGGCCCCCTCGCCTTCGAGAAGAACGCTCCATCCGCGTTCGCGCAACTTCAACACTCGGCTGCAACACCAGTCATCCTGACGCCTGGCCCGGCGCCAATCCGGACGTCTGGCCTGCCGTCAAGCTTTCCCTCAAGATGGCGGCAGTCCAGGAGCTACGCAGTCGCGGCTGTAACCGGAGTTCTCTTAGCGATGCTGCTCTTCATGGTTTATTACGCCCGGGCGCACCGGTCGCGATCAGACAACGCAAATCAATCCCCCGATCAGTCGTATGAACAGTCGACCTCCCGCGCGCCTGACACGACTTCTGTAGTTTCACCGCCGGCGACTCTGGCCGGGAGCGCCTCAACCGAGCAATCGCCCACGCAAGGCGGCATGGTGACTTTGCTCAAGCGCAGTCGCGTAAGAGCGATCCAACCGCTTGCGACTCCTCATCGGAGTCAACAACCGACCGGAAAACGTGAAACCTCCATCGCGCAAAACCAACCGCGCGCTGGTAAATCAGAAATCACCACCGCCAAGAAAGAATCCAAAGTGAGTTCGTTTCTGAAAAAGACGGGACGAATATTGAGCAAGCCATTCAAGTTCTGAGAACTCCAGCAGCAGAAAAGTGATGAGTGATGAGTGATGGACCGCCTACAAATCTTTGTGTCCGAGCAGCGACAGGATGGCGGTGACGAGCTCATCTGGTTCTACGGGTTTGGCGAGGTGCAGTTTATAGCCGGCTGACAAGGCGCGTTCCTGATCTTTGCTGGTGGCATATCCGGTCAGGGCGATGGCCGGAGTAAGTGATGAGTGATGAGTATCAGTTGATGAATCATCAGGATTGCTTACCGAGTTATGAGAGTTGAGGACTGAGTCAGCGGTACGGGTGAGGCGTGCCTCCTGCAGCGCTCGGATCTTGCGAAGCAACATATGTCCATCGATCTCGGGCATACCGATATCGCTGATCACTATGTCTGGCGATGTTTGCGCAAACGAGTGGAGCGCTTCGGCGGACGAAGATGCGGCGACAACTTCGGCGCCGTGGCGCTTGAGGATCAGACTGAGCAGGTTTCTTGAGTCGTCATCGTCTTCCACGAGCAGAACGCGAACGCCGGCGAGCTTCGGGAGACTTACAGTTCCGGAACTCAGAATGCTTCCGGCTTCGCCCTTGACGACCGTTTCGCTACTGTTGGCTGCAGTGCTTTCGCGGCCTTCGACGCCTTCGTGGCTACCCTTATTCCTGTTTCTTCTTTCAATCGCAAGCTGGCTATCGTCTTCTTTGGTGACATCTCTGCCGTCATCTCTCCGCACATCTCCGCTCGCGTCTTCGCTCGCACCTCTTCGTGCCTCTATCAGCGCCTCTTGCCTAATATCCCTGCGGTCAGGGGCAAGCGGCAGATCGACCGTGAAGGTTGAGCCCTGCCCTGGTCCACGGCTCTCCGCGGCGACACTGCCACCGTGCAACTCGACCAGGTGGCGCACCACCGCCAGGCCTAACCCCAGTCCGCCGGCCTTTCGCGAGATAGAACCTTCCTCCTGACGGAAGCGATGAAAAACGTATGGCAGAAACTCCGGAGTAATGCCCTCTCCCGTATCACTGACCGTCAACCGCGCGAGACCTGCCCCGGGCTCCTCAACCCGGTCGGCCAAGGTTTGGACAGGTAGCCCGACCAACTGGAGACGAAGGTTCACGCTGCCGCCGTGCGGTGTAAACTTGATCGCGTTCATGAGCAGGTTCCAAACTACCTGGCGCAACCTGTTTGGATCACCGCTGACCAGGCAGTTTTCACAATCCAACTCCTTTTCGACTTGAATCCCTTTAGCAGCGGCAGCCGGGCGAAGTGCATCGATGGCTGCCTCCACGATCGGCGCCACGTCAAGTGGATGCACCTCGAGTTGGAGATTACCGGTAATGATGCGCGAGACGTCTAAAAGATCGTCGATGAGACGCGCCTGCGAGCGTGCGTTGCGTTCGATAATCTCGAGCGCGCGATCGAGATTCTCTGTTCTGTCGACCTCTCCATTACGGATCAGGGTGGCCCAACCAAGAATCGAGGTGAGCGGGGTACGGAGTTCATGTGACAAGGTGGCGAGAAATTCATCCTTGAGTCGATCGGCTTCTTCCGCCAGCTTGCGCAAGTCGCGCTCACGCGCCAGCAAAGCAGCGAGCTCTTCTTCGGCAAGTTTCCGGGCCGTAACGTCGAGAACCAGAGAGAGCACGGAGACGAGCTTGCTGCTATCGTCGCGCAATACGGAGTTGTACCACTCGCAGTAAAGTACCGAACCGTCCTTTGTATAGTTGCGATTATGCTGGACGCCGAGAAGTTCGGCGCCCACGCGTTGCCTCTGGGTAACCTGAGCGACTGCGTCTACGTCATCGTCAAATACGAAATGCCAATCGCTGACATACTTGCCAATTACTTCGTCGGCTTTCCAGCCAAACAGACGCTCTGCTGACTCAGACCAGCGCGACACGCGAAACTCGCTGTCCCACTCAATTACGGCCAGCGGTGAATTCTCAACATGAAAGGTCAGGCGCTGGTGAGCCTTCTGGGCCGCTTCCTCGGCGCGTTTGCGCTCCGTGATGTCGTAAACGACGGCGATGCCACCGACGATTTTGTTTTGCTGATTAAACAGCGGTGAGTAGTAACCCTTGAAAAACCCTTCGCGGTTCGTTTCCGGTATGGTGTAAGGCCGGTTCTCTGACGTCGCGTTTTCTCCGGCCAGAGCTGCATAGAGACATTTGTCCTCACCGGTCTCTCTTAGAAAAGGAAAGACATCGAAGGCACACTTGCCGAGAATGTCTTCACGCCTCAGGCCGGTGATGCGTTCCATCGCGCGGTTCCAGGCGATGTAGCGACAGTCGCGGTCGAAGGCGAGTATGCCATCGACGCTGGAGTCGAGCAGTTGTGTAAAAAATAGATCGTTTTGCAAAGGCCGGTTACTCAAGAGTTTGAATGGTCACCAAAAGAAATCCCCAGATTTGACATACGGCGCAGATAGAATAGCAAACAGTAAACGGCAAACAGCAGAAAAGTGATGGCCAATGAGCAATAAGCCTGGGAAAACGCAGCAAAGCACACCCGGGAGCCGATAAATGAATCATAGTGAAGGCCTGTCATTGAAAGGTCATTGCCGATGACAAAGAAGTATCAAATCACGCGAATTTCAATGTTCCTACCTCTCGCGTTGCTTCTGCTTGTCGCCTGCCAATGGAACGAGAATGGTAAGTTGCCGGCGACAACAAATGTTCTGGCGAGTGGTCAGCCCAACGCAAGAGTTCAGCCTGGCGCCCAGTCCAATGCGGAGTCAGCGAGTGGCGCGCCGGAAGCTTCGCCAGCATCGCACACCATAGCATCCGCACCTCGAGCGAGATTCACGCCGGCTGAATTCGCCAGGCATGTTAGTCAGCTCAAGGTTCAGATTAAGCAAAGGCTGGCGAGTTCGCATCGGCACGCGCCTGCGGCTGAGTTCTCTATTGTCATTCAACCACCCTTTGTCGTTATCGGCGACGAGTCTGAGAGTGTCGTGCGGCAGCACGCTGAGGGTACCGTAAAGTGGGCAGTTGATCGGCTCAAGCAGGACTTTTTCCCGGACGACCCAACGGAGATTCTCGACGTCTGGTTGTTCAAGGATGCAGCTTCTTATCAGAAGCACACGCGTCTCATGTTTGGAGACGAGCCCACAACGCCTTACGGCTACTACTCGAGTCAGCACAAAGCGCTAATCATGAACATCGACACCGGCGGCGGCACGTTGGTACATGAAATTGTTCATCCGTTTATGGAAGCTAACTTCCCCGCCTGCCCGCCTTGGCTCAACGAAGGTTTGGGATCGCTGTATGAACAATGCGGCGATGTGGACGGACACATTCACGGATTCACTAATTGGCGTTTGCCGGGATTGCAGCAGGCAATTAAAGCCGGGAACGTGCCATCGTTCAAAACCCTGACCGCGATGGACACGAACGCGTTCTATAACGAGGACAAAGGCGTCAACTACGCCCAGGCGCGCTACCTCTGCTACTACTTACAGGAGAAGGGCCTGCTGATAAAGTTTTACCAGGAGTTTCGGGCCCATCAGAAGGAAGATCCAACCGGGTTCGGGAATCTACAGCAGGTCTTAACGGAGATGGACATGGACGCATTCAAGCAGACGTGGGAGCAGTACGTCCTTGCCCTGAGTAGGCATTAAATGCATGCAAGAAATCTGGTATCCGTGGCTGAACGAACAACGGCGTCTGGTTGGGCGTAAAGAGGGCGGTTACCCCTCAGGCTCGCCAACCCCCTTTACTTACAATCTTTGGGAAGTGGCGTGCGGGAGCATAAACAATGCAAGAATTCTTGCATAGACTCAACGGCAGGACGAGGCAAGGAGCAGAAGGCGGGAGGCACGAAGCGAAAGCCGCTGAGCAATGGTAGGTTGCGGCTACCGCGGATGAGAACATTCCGGGTGCGTTGACGATTCCCCCGATCAACCCTTAGGATTTCTTCGCAACAACAAACAACCTTCTGGAGACGAATCAATGTCGCAAGCAGTGCCGCAACCGTATGAGACGCTCCTGGTCGAACGGCGCGATCGCGTCGCCATCGTCACGATTAATCGTCCTGATAAGAGAAACGCGCTAAACATCAAGACGCGCGAAGAGGGCGCCGCGCTGCTGGAAGAACTGCGGAGCGACGCGTCTGTTCGCGTGGTCGTTATTACCGGCGCGGGCGACAAAGCATTTATCGCCGGGGCCGACATCGCTGAGTTTGCCGGTCGTACCGCCATGATGCAGCGCGACGTGATGACCTCGCGTTCGCTGTTTACCGCCATCGATACCTTTCCCAAGCCAATCATTGCGATGATCAACGGCTACTGTCTGGGCGGCGGTTGTGAGTTGGCCCTGGCTTGCGACCTGCGCATTGCCAGCGAGACGGCCTCATTCGGTCAACCGGAGATCAATCTCGGCATCATTCCCGGAGGAGGCGGCACGCAGCGTTTGACCCGGCTGGTCGGCGAAGGCAAAGCGATGGAGCTGATTCTTACGGGCGAGATCGTCGACGCGAAAACTGCGTTTGCCATTGGGCTGGTGAATCACGTGGTTCCGGCAGATCTGCTTGAGGCTAAAACGATGGAGCTGGCCAACCGCATCGCGGAGAAGAGTCCAATCGCGTTGAGCCTGGCAAAGGAGGCGGTGAAACTCGCGTCTCGATCGAATCTCGACGAGGGTTTGCGCCGCGAA
>JBGQJH010000042.1:0-10241 GCA_041498935.1 Pyrinomonadaceae bacterium
CCAGGGCGAGTCTAACGTTCAATCGCTCTACAAGATCGTCTATGAGGCGGCGCCACAGATTAGAGAGTTTAATCCTTCAGCGCCGGCGGATCTGCAACGAATCATTCGCCGGTGCCTGGCAAAAGATCCTGACGAGCGGTATCAGTCGATCCAGGATGTTGCTCTCGAATTGAAGGAATTGCGCCGGGAGATGGAAGGCGATACCAACCTGGAGCTTAGCGTCTCACCCTCAGCCCCTGGCGGCGAACTCGGTGGTTCGCAAACTATCGACCTTTCAAACATTACCTCAGCCGTCTCCGGGACACTTGCGGGTCAAACCATTACCGATAACGCTGCGGCTGCGCGCACCACCTCGAGCGCGGAAATCATTCTCGGCGAAGTCAAGAAACACAAACGAGGATTGGCATTGACGCTCGCCGGGTTGATCCTCCTCGTAGGTGCAGTGGCCTTTATCTGGGTGAAGTTTTCGAGTCCCGCCAAAGCGGCGCCGTTTCGCACGATGAAGATCACGCGACTGACTACGGGCGGCAAAATCGGGGATGCTGCGATAAAGGGTTACACCTCGATTTCACCGGATGGCAAGTACGTGGTGTTTAGGACGACGGAATCCGGAAAGGACAGCCTGTGGGTAAGACAAGTGTTGACGGGCAGCCTGGTGAAGATCGTTCCGGACCTTGGCGGCAAGATCGGGGGCACAACTTTCTCCCGCGACGGTGAATTCATTTATTACTCCTTGTTTGACAATCCTCTTGGGACGCTCTATCAAGTGCCGGTTTTGGGAGGAGCGCCGCGCCGCATCATGGCAGGCGTAACGAGCCCGGTGACATTCTCGCCTGACGGCAAACAACTCGCTTTTGTCAGACCCTCGTCATCGGAATCCAACTTGATGGTGGCAAACATAGACGGAACAGGCGAGCGGAAAATCGCGACGCGCCGACTGCCTGCTTACTTCTCCTTCGGAGGCGGAGCTGCGTGGTCGCCGGATGGCCAGACGGTCGTATGCGGCGCCGGCTCATATAGCGGCAATCTATCCGCGACGCTCGTCTCAGTGCCGGCTGAAGGCGGCGCGGAAAAACAGATTACTTCCCAAAACTGGGTGTCCGTTTCTCGTGTTCTTTGGCTGGGCGATGGCAGCGGTTTGATCGTAGCCGCAGTTCCAGAACTAGTCTCTGCCGGTACACAACTGTGGTACGTCTCGTATCCAGGCGGCGAGGTGCGCAGAGTAACCAATGATTTAAATGCCTATGGCACCAGCAGTCTGGGACTAACCGCCGACTCGCGGACGCTCGTGACGGTGCAGGCGGACAAATCTTCGCAGCTTTGGCTGGTGGCGGCTGGCGAGGACATGAGTAAAGCGAAACAGATTACGAGCGGCAAGTATGACGGAGATAGTCTTGCCTGGACCGCCGACGGCAGGATTCTCTACACGGCGCCATCAGGCGAACAATCAGACGTCTGGAGCATCAACGCGGATGGTTCAGCAAACAAGCAATTGACGGCCGACTCTTACATTGAAGGGCTGGGGTGTGTCTCTCCGGATGGGCGCTATGCTGTCTTCAGTTCGAATCGATCGGGCAGTTTCAACATTTGGAAAATGGATCTCGGAAGTGGTGAACAAAAACAACTAACCCAGGGAACTGAGATCGATTCGCAACCAGTCTGTTCGCCCGATGGTCAATGGGTCCTCTTCAGGTCGTTGCGGCAAGGCAAGTCGAGCTTTTGGAAAGTTCCCCTCGCCGGCGGCTCGCCCGAACAGCTCTCCGATAAGGCTTCCACCTGGGCGGCAGTATCGCCAGACGGCAGGTTGGTGGCGCTGCGTTATTTCGATGATCAAGCCAACGCCAACAAGATTGCCGTGATACCGTTTGCCGGGGGCGCGCCCGTCAAGACGCTGGAAGTTTCGGTCGGCTCCCGCGATGTCGGATTGGGATGGACTGCGGACAGCCGAGCTATCGTTTATGCCGACGCGCGCGGCAGTGGCGACAGTAGCGCCGATAACATATGGAGTTTTCCGATCGATAACAGTCCAGCCAAACAATTGACCAACTTCAATTCGGGACTAATCTTCGCTTTCCAGGTGTCGCGGGACGGCAAACAAATCGCCTTATCACGCGGCACCCAAACCGACGATGTGATCTTGCTGAAGGATTCTCAGTAAAGGACAGTCCAGCCTTTCCGGTCCCAGCCACGCTTCGCAAATCAAACTGGTTTTTTGTGGTCCTTTTGCGGGTTCTTTGCCTCCTTTTCGGTGAAAATCATCAGCAGAAACCGCAAAGTTTGCAAAGGATATTTGCAGAGGATAGGCGCAAAGCTTCGCAAAGGAATCGAGGTTCCATGCGGCAAACTGCCAGGTCGGCTGTCATCGCGCCTTGCTAGTTTGGCGTAAATAGTGCATAGTGACCCACGGTTAATCCTTCTCTCGCGCATCGACGGTGATGCGCCCCGCGCACAAAGACAGTAAGCGCTGGCGTTTTGGATAGTTCGAGAGCAGGCTGATAGCAACTTCAGAAGCGCTCTTAGAGCATCCGAAAACCGGCCCCTTCGCTCCTACCGTTCGACCGAAGCCAATCCGATTCGCAGCTTCTTTTATCCCCCCGAGGGGAAAGGTACATCTTTATGTCTATGAAACTTTACGTAGGAAATCTCGCGTTTGCGACCTCAAGCCAGGATCTGCAGGAGCTTTTTGCAGCGGCTGGCACGGTTGAATCGGCGAGCGTCGTGGAAGACCGCGACACCGGACGCTCACGCGGCTTTGGCTTCGTCGAAATGTCCAGCAAGGAAGAGGGCGAGGCAGCCATCGCTCAATTTAACGGCAAGGAAGTCAACGGCCGGGCCCTGAACGTCAACGAAGCCAAGCCACGCGAGAATCGCAGTGGTGGCGGTGGCGGTCGTGGCGGCTACGGCGGCGGCGGTGGTCGCGGCGGCGGCGGCGGTTACGGTGGTAATCGCGGCGGCGGCGGTGGCTACGGCGGCGGCGGCGGCGGTGGCGGCAATCGTGTGCCCCGTTGGTAAGCATTTCGTCAAGGCCAAGGCATTCGACTCAATCGCCTGAAACAATAGTCCGCCAAGCGGACGATTGAAAATAGCCCAGCGATTTATTGCTGGGGTTAGAGCGATAGTTTCGATTTTAGTCCTCGAAGCGGACGGCTGAATCAAGACGCTTTAGGCGAAATACTCAGCCGCCCGTTTCACGGGCTAGCCAAAACCATATGGCATTGCGTACCCAGCACTGAAGTGCTGGACTACTTTCACAAAGTCCGCTACGCGGACTCATGCCCAACAATCAGATGTGCGCTCGACGCGCACGAAAGAAACTAGGAGTTTATGAATTTTTCTCAACTGGGACTGGCGCCCGCTCAAGTGCGGAGCTGCGAGTCTCTCGGATACACCGAACCAACACCGATTCAGGAGCAGGGAATCCCTGTGGTCCTCAGCGGCCAGGACCTGATCGGCTGTGCTGAAACCGGCACCGGCAAGACAGCCGCATTTCTGCTTCCCATCATTCAAAGGATGACGGAAAAGGCGCGACCCGGCGTGCGCGTTCTTGTGCTCGCGCCAACGCGCGAACTGGCAATGCAGATTCAAAAGAACTATGGCGAGTTCAATCGCGTGAAGGCCAATCGCGGCGTCACGGTAATCGGCGGCGCCAACATGCGCACACAAATTTCGGATCTACGACGTGGTGCGGCAATAGTCGTTGCCACGCCCGGACGTTTGCTTGATCTAACCGAGCGCGGCGCAGTCAATCTTTCGACTGTCGAAGTTCTCGTGCTTGACGAGGCAGATCGCATGCTTGACATGGGATTCCTGCCGGCAATTCGCCGCATCCTTTCGCTGGTGCCCGCCAAGCGGCAGACACTTCTATTCTCGGCGACCATGTCTTCAGAGATTGAAAAGCTGGCGCGCACGACAATGAAAGATCCGAAGCTGATTGAAGTCAGCCCCCGCGGACAGGCTGCCACGATGGTTGAGCAAACCGCTTACCCGGTGGCCCAGGAATCGAAGACGGCTTTGTTACTCGACCTGCTCGAACGCGAAAGGTTTGAGCGAGTGCTGGTGTTTACCCGCACCCGTCGCGGCGCAGAGCGCTTGTCGCACATTCTTTCCGCGCGCGACCACAGCGTTAACCGTATTCACTCTGATCGCACGCAGCCACAGCGTGAGGCGGCGCTGCGCGGATTCCGCGATGGCCGCACGCGCGTGCTGGTGGCAACAGACATTGCCGCGCGCGGTCTGGATGTTGACGCTGTTTCACACGTCATCAACTACGACGTGCCCGGGGCGCCGGAAGATTACGTGCATCGCATCGGGCGTACCGGACGAGCTGGAAATACAGGACGCGCGATTACGATCGTTACTCCCGTTGACGAGTTATCGATGCGGGCGATTGAGCGACTTACCGGACAAACCGTGGCGCGTGTGGTATTACCCGGATTTGGAGGACGAAAGACTGAAACGGCCGGCAAGCCGTTTGCGCGTGCGACCGCGCCGCGTGCAGTCTTCACTCGTTCATTCCGGCCGCGACGCGCTAGTCGGTAAGAACAGTGCTAAGGACTAAGTGCTGAGGACTGGGACACATCTCAGGCTCAGCACTTAGAACTCAGCACTCAGAACTGTTTTTCAAAGGAGAATCTATTGGCAAGAGACGATTTAATCCCAGCGGAGGGCACGATTATCGACAAGCAGCCCAACGCCTTTTTCAAAGTTCAACTTGATAACACTGAGCACGTCGTGCTGGCCGCTATTTCCGGCAAGATGCGCAAAAACAGAATCCGGATTCTGGTCGGTGATCGCGTCAGCGTTGAGATGTCGCCGTATGATTTGTCGCGGGGCAGAATCACCTACCGGTATAAGTGACCAGTCATAAAGGGATGAGTCATGAGTGAGAAGTCATTCGCGGCTACTTTATTCGGTCTATATTCTCGCCGGGCTCCACTGTAATCGTCTTGAAGCTGGACATGCGAACCAGTCCCGGCGACGCGCCTTTCGGTTTCGAGAGAAACTTGCGTCGCGTATAGTGAATCGCAACCTTGGAGTCCTTACTCGCTTGACTGAATTTCGCTGCCAGTTGTGCTGCCTCAATTATCGTGCGATGGGGAATCTCGGTTCGGCTGGAGTTTCGCACAATAACATGCGATCCGGGATAGTCGCCGGCATGTAGCCAAAGATCGTTGGGACGCGCAACACGAAAAGTTAGCTGGTCGTTATCGCGCGCAGTTCTACCCACAAGCACTTCATATCCATCAGAAGATCGATAGCGTCGCATGCCTGGTATGGTCAGCGAAGCTTTCTGTTTCTGCCTGCCTGTGGTTGGGCTATTTTTCCGTTCTTCAAACTCGGCGAGCGCCGAGACCTCACGGCTTGCTATCGCCTCTTCCAGTTTCAAGCGCTTTTCGTCCAGCTCCTCCAGCTCCCGTTCAAGCTGAAGCAACCTGGCGCCAATCTCTTCAACCGCGCGTTTGGCTTTCGTGTAGCGCGAAAAGGATTCGCCGGCTGCTTCCTGTAGCGACAAGTTCTCATCGACCTCGATTTCAACCGTCGGCGCGCCTTCAGCGTAGTAGTCCGTTAGCGTGACTTTGTTGCCGGCACGCTTGGCATTCGAGATGTTGGCGAGGAGCAAGTCGCCCAGGCGCTTGTGTCCTTCGGGATTGCCGTGCGCAATAAGATCCTTCTTGAGATTAGCCTGTAGCTTGCTCCGTCGCGTCATTTCCTTTCGGAGTTTGGCCGTAAGATTTCCGGCCAAACTGTCGAACTCGTGCTCGACCTCGAGCTGACGGTAGTATTCATCAGCCGCCGCGGAGATGGTAGTAAAAGTGCTGCGTATGAGACGCGGCCCCTCGAAAACAGGCTTTGCGGCCGGGCCTGAAACTGTTTTTGTTTGCAGTGCGGGCGGCTGATATGGATCGCCTACTTGTTGGCCCTCGCCTCTTGGCGTCCGCCACGCCTGCGTAATCTTGCCTGCCGTGTCCAACAAGAAGAGGTTTGCCGAGCGACCGGTGAGTTGGGCCACCAGGACGCAATTCCGAGAATCACCCAAATCGTCTGTCGCCGAAAAAGAAAACCTGACTACGCGCTCGTCCTCGTCCTTCGTTACCAACAGCAGCTTGCCGCCGCCCAGGATCGTCCGCATCGCCTGGGCAAATGGTGAAAGCGGAGCCAAGGTCTTTTCCAAGTCCCGAACACGTCGTTTGATTAGATAGAGCCGCGGCGCGGCTGGCTCAATACTAATGAAGAGGTAGCCCTCGTCTTTGAGACCGAAATCAAGCCCCAACGAACGGGCCGACAACGGGAAAATCTTTCCCAGGAACCGACCCGGCAACAACTTGTCTAACTCGCTGACAATCTCCTTCAGTGTCTCTTGATGCACGTCAATTACATTTCTCTAGATCGCGAGTTGCTCCGGAGCGATTCGCCTCCAAGCAAAAAGGCCCCGCTCCGGCCACAGAGCAGAGCCAATTCTAACGATAAAGGGTGGTCACACTCGAATTACAGCCGTGCGCGTGAAACGATCGTGAGCAGTTTGCTTTTCGGAGTCGATGAACGTGTACAGCAGCGCGACGCCGGCGGACGCGAGTGAGAGCATATAGACCAGGGCGCGCCCGGCCGACTGGCTGCCGGTCGGAATCAAACCTGTTCGCGCATCGACAACCCGCAACGAAAAGAGTTTCATTCCAAGCGTGCGTCCGGTAAACGCTATGCTAACTGTCAAATATAGAAAGCCGACCACCATAAAAGTGCCGATGGCAAACGCAATCACGCGTGGGTTGCGCCATTCAAGCTTCGCTAATTCCGTAAGCGCCAGGAAAGGCGACGAGAAAAGACAAACGACGATTAGATCTGCTATGGCACCGAGAATACGCAAAGAGATCGGGGCGGAACAGTACTCGCTACGGTCGACGGTCACTGATGTAGGAATGGAATCCAGGTAGTTAAGCGCCGCGTCGTTTTGATCGTCAATGATTCTTCTTGGCTTTCGCGGTGCCTGGGGAAGGTCTATTTTTGGAAGAACTGACGTTGGCACTACAGCCAGGTTATGGAGTCTTTCCGGCTTCAAATCAGCAGCGACGTCCGCTTCGGCAGTTTGCGCTAACTCGAGCGCCGGTTCAGGTTGTTGGTTGTAAGCAAGCGCGGTGACCACGGCGGCATTGCAAGTGGGTTGGGAGTGGGCGCGTTCGATGCGGCGCAAGGCAGCCACAACCAGTGGGTTCAGCGCCGGAGCTTCGGTTTGGGGGAGAAGTTCCAGCATCGGCGCCGTCTTCGATTCAAGGTCACTAAACAGCGGCTCAGCGCCCCCGGCCTCGATGAGCGCTTCGCGCGCGCGTCTTTCCTGTACTTCGCGGACGCGTTCTCCTAATTCTTTGCGCCATTCCGGCAGGGCGCTTCTGCTAACACCGGGAAACTCGATCAGGGAAGGATTTGTCGCTGGCCGCGCGCTCTTTTGCGTAGTTTTAGGGGGTACTGTTTCTGCCACAATACCTGTCTGTTCTAACTGAGCTGGCCGGGACGGTTCTACTTGAATCTCATCCTGGATAGCCCCGCATTCCGGGCACCTCACTGAACGCTCTTTGTAGAACGCGCCGCACGCGGGACATCGCATACCAAGCTGCCTCCGAAGGGGACGGTCTGAGCTAGTTCTGGAGACTGACCGAAAACCGGCCAGACCTCCTGCGTAGTCGGGGCGCATCGTATCAGGAACTACTTTAAGTGGTCAACCAGAAAATATAAGAGGCGTTGGAGTTGCTCATCGGTCGGAATAATTACTTCGGGGAGGTGTGGCTGTGGAAAAGTTTCAAAGAGGGGTGCGACCATCGAAGCCGGTGTCGAGGTCGTGCCACCATTCGAGTTCATCGCCTTCGCCGAGTTGCCAACAAAGCAGCACAACGCGGCCCTCCCGGAGAGAAGGGAAATCGACGAGCCCACGATCGAAATCCTTCAACTGCACCCCCAGGGCTTCCAGTTCCGACATTTCTT
Source organism: Pyrinomonadaceae bacterium (assembly GCA_041498935.1). Taxonomy (GTDB): domain Bacteria; phylum Acidobacteriota; class Blastocatellia; order Pyrinomonadales; family Pyrinomonadaceae; genus PSRF01. Next base: position 7,972 of record JBGQJH010000042.1, read on the forward strand.
CCGTGAGGTTTGTGAGGATTATGGCGTACGGCCCTCCATTCGCCATTCCACCGCCACCCCGCTCCGCTCCTTCGGCAGCCAGCTTTGCCTCATTGCGGTAGCGGGCCAGGCGCTGGCGCGAACGCTGGATCTTCTGCAAAATCTGGCGCACCGATGGCAGAAGCGCATTTGCCTCCTCGATGGTAAAAAGCTTCATAGTCAGTTGAATGTCAATTCCTTTCAGTGCTCGTCGGTTATGCGAATAAAATCCGCGGCCGTCCCAAACGGCTCAGCTTCCTCCTCAATAGTTGTCTCCAGCACCACTCGCAAAGCCGTTTGAAACCCGTCGTCCGTGGTTTCCTGGATCGCGATTTGTTCATGCAGGTATTGCGTCGGTTGTTGCTCGTGGATCTCGCGCTCATCATAACGTGGGCCATGCATGGGCTCCTTGCGAACGCGATCCGCTATTTCACCCAGGTCGATGAAATAGTCGGCAACGTCGATTAGTTTGGGTGCCGTATTCGAACGAAAGCCAGCGACCTCAACCCGGCAACCCTTATAGGCGACCGCGTTTACCGCATACACAAAATCTTCGTCGCCGGAAACAAGCACTGCGGTATCGTAACGTCCGGCGAGCGACAGCATGTCAACGGCAATCTCCACATCCAGATTTGCTTTGCGACTTCCGTCGTAGAATGTCTTTAACTCTTTTTGAATCACGCGAAAGCCATTGCGTCTCATCCAGAGCAGGAAACCCTGTTGTCTTTCCGCTCCAACGTCGACGCCCGTGTAGAAAAAGGCCCTCAGCAAGCGCCCGTCTCCCAGCAACATGCGCAAGAGTTTGTTGTAATCGATATCGATATTGTGGAAGCGCGCGGCGTGAAACAGATTGTTGCCATCAATGAAGACTGCCACTCGCCCGCGATGTCCAAGCTGCCATGAGATATTGTTGGTAGGATCAAAATTATTCATCTGATACGCTGCTCCCAAAAAACTTTCTTAAAAACGATTCTAGGATGCTTTTTTGCGGGTGATTGGTCAAGCAGAACGACCAATGAGCGCGTGGCTGACGGCGCTATTCCGCGGCAACTGTCTCGCCGTTCATTGAGTCGATATAGGCGATCTTGACAGGAGCGTTGCTCAATTCCATTTCCCAGGCCAGGTGAAACTCCAGCGCCTCGGATTTGCTTTTCGCTGGGAGAATATAAATTACCAGTCCGCGAGGATTTATTTCGCTGGCCGCGGTCAGCTTGAAATCTAACTTGTTTCCTTTAGCGTCCGTGTATGCCAGGCCGCTCGCGCGGATTTGCTGTACGGCGTCCTCGGCTTTCAGTCGAACGCTAAGAGCAGCGAGCGCTGATTGCATTCGGTCTGCGTCCGGAATGCATGTGCTCGACAGATCGAGAACGCCGCGGTCACTGGTGAAGCGAATCTGTAGCCTGCCGTAGTTTCCGCGGATCGGATAGCGAAAAGGACGCTGCTCGTATGTTGCCAGTTTCGATCCATCCGGCTCATCAGCGCGTTCGACCAGCGAAAGCTTGGAGGGGTCGGCGCCGATGAGTTCCTGAAAATCATTGATGAATCGTCGCAGTGATTCTCTGGTTTCCTCCTCGGTCATCGCCGCTGTGGCGCCGACGTTCGGGAGATAAAAACCACTGCCCACTTTTGGAGCGAGACTCATGATGGTTGCGGTGATCGGTTGAAACTGAGCCCGAGACTCTGGCGCGCCGGAGTTTCCAGACCGCAGGGCGAGTCGATGCAAGGCCACGGCACTTGCTTCTCTTCTGTGGGCGTCCTCGGTCAATAGAATTGGATAGAGCGATTCGTTTCCTCGTGGGCCAGTCGCGCTGGGTGGTTGCAGTGTGGCACAACTGCCAACCGCCAGCACTGATGCAAGCAGAAGAATGGCCAACCTGACTTTGTGATTCATCACCAGAGCCACCATTGACGGAGTAGTCGTTAGGGTTAACATTGCGATAGAAAGTTTACCGCGTCGTATAATCCAAAGTCCTGGAGGAGCTGTTGCCCAAAGATAACGAAAACGCGCCGCCACCTACACTGATTGCAGGGTCAACTGATCCTGCGGCTGAGCCATTTGCGCCGGAGCAGATGGTGCGCTGCGACGAATGCTTGCGGGCCAACCCACCGACCCGAGTCAACTGTTTATATTGCGCTGCGGTTCTGCCGCTAAACGAAACCACCCCCAACTTGCAAAAGCCGGCGCTACGGCCCCTGGAAAAATGGGAACAGGGATATAACAACATCCTTCTGGCTCCACTCGCAAATCCTCC
>JBGQJH010000043.1:0-10175 GCA_041498935.1 Pyrinomonadaceae bacterium
CCCTGCCGCCTGCCGGCTGTTGAGTAAAAATGAGAGGGAGGCTACAATGACGCGCCATTCTTTTCCGATTGAGCTTCTCTCGTGATTCCCATTTAAGGCCGCTAGGAGTACCTAATGGAATACGTCCTGACTGCAACCAAGACCGAGGCTCGGGCAGGCTCATACTATGACAAAATTGCGGCCTTCTATGATCTGACCTTCAAGCTAAATGGCTACGGCCGCTCGCTCGATCAGTATTTGGCAAACAATCCGCTACCTATTTCTCGCGGCGCCAGGATTCTCGACGCCGGCTGCGGCACCGGCCTGCTCACGCTGGCGCTCATGCGTTCGGTGCGCTTTCCGGTAAACATTACTGCGCTCGATCTTTCTGCCACATCGATTAGCGCCGCCAAAAAAGCAGTTGCCGATAGCCCGGGCCGCGCGCGCGACGTAACGTTTGCTGAAGGCAATCTGTTGTCGCTCCCCTTCGCCGACAATTCGCTCGATCTGGTGGTTACCAGTGGCGCCCTCGAATATGTTCGGCTTGACGAAGGCATGGCGGAACTCGCGCGAGTGATCATGCCGGGCGGACACTTACTGCACATTCCCTGCCGGCGGCCTTCACCCGCAACCACCTTCCTCGAAATCCTGTTTCGCTTCAAGTCGCATCCACGCAAGGAAATACTGAGGCAGACTGACCGACACTTCCGCATGGTTCACGAGTATCGCTTCCCGCCTTTGCAGATCATCGGCTGGAGCAAGACAGCGATGCTTGCACAGAAGCTGTAACTCGGAATTCAGAAGACAGAAGTCAGAATCCAGAAAACAACGATCGGACGCCGGTTATCTGATATCCGACTTCTGTCTTCTGACTTCTGCCTTCTACTCACGGTAAGAAGGATCGATACGATCGAGCTTCCTGAGCAAGCCAGGCCAGGTGAGTTGCGCCCCCTGCCCCACGGTCACCGCACTAAGCTGTGCAGCAACATTCTCGAGGATGGGTTCAGAAACGGGCAGCAACGTTCCGCCTCCTGATTGTGCCAGAATCTGAATCCGGCAGGCGCGCTCAAGAATGTACATCGAAAGAAATGCTTCCGCGGCCGTCTTTCCAACCGTCAGCAAGCCATGATTCCGGAGAATCAGGTTCGCCTTGTCGCCGAGATCTGAAACCAGCCGCGACTTCTCGTCCTCGTTGAGCGCCAAACCCTCGTAGTCGTGGTAAGCCAACGAAGCCAGCGCAAACAACGACTGTTGAGAGATCGGCAGTAGTCCGTTTTTCTGTGCCGAGACGGCGATCCCGTAGTCAGTGTGCAAATGAATTACACAGAGCGCATCTTCGCGCGCCGCGTGTACAGCGCTATGAATTGTGAAGCCCGCGGGATTGATAAAGTAGGGTGAAGGGGTGACGATCTCGCCCCGCAGATTGATCTTTACCAGGCTCGACGCCGTGATTTCATCAAACATCATGCCGTAGGGATTAATTAGAAAATGATGTTCCGGTCCGGGAACGCGCGCCGACAAATGTGTGAAGATCAGATCGTCCCAACCGTAATGAGCAACGAGCCGATAGGCAGCCGCCAGATTGACGCGCACCTGCCATTCCGGTTCAGACACTTGTTGCCGAATGCTTGCCGCCTTCCCTGCGCTACTCATGTGTGAGTTCCTTTTGACTGAGAACAGTTTGGAGCTTTAGTAATTGACCTAAGGACCGATCCAATGGCCAGGCTACTCACAACCGATCCAGGTTCAGTGTTTCTCTTTTTTCAGCATGACTGCAAGGTTACCAATGAAATCCGATGGCAGGTAAATCTCTGTTTCATACACTCGATAACCGGGCGACGAGATCCGTAAAACATATTCGCCCGGTGACACGGAGTGGAAATCATACAAGCCATGCTCGTCAGTTTCCGTCGTGACAGCGTCCTTGTCTTTAGCGGTTCTGCGCAGCTCAATCCTGGCGTGGACCTTGCGCTCCGCCACGTCGTTGTACGACAAATCCTCAAAAGCTATGTAACCGCGCATGCCACTGCGACCAGACTGGGCCAGGGCCATCATGGCGCAAATGAGCACTAGAACGAGCAGTTTTGTTGTCGACTGAATTTTCTTCGTCAATAGACGCATGGTCATTTCACCTGTTGCTCCGGATTACTACTGACCGATTCGCTCCGAGTTTCAGCACAAGCCCGTCAAGCTACTTAACAGGCACGAGTCGGATAATTCGATCGTCGTCGCTCGTAGGCGTGCCCCGGCCGTCCTGATTGGAGGTTGAGAAATACAGATACCCATCGGGGCCTTCGGCTACGTCGCGGATGCGGCCATACTTGCCTGCAAGCAAATTCTCCTGCGTAATCACACGCCGCCCATCGAGCACCACGCGAATCATGCGCGTGCCTACCAGGCAACCAAAAAAGAAATTGCCGCGAAACTGCGGGAACGCGGCGCCACGATAAAACATTCCACTCGCCGGCGCGCATGCCGGCGTGTACTCCAACAGTGGGGCTTCCATGCCGGGGTGGGTTTGCGTGTGATGAATGACGGCCCAGCCGTAGTTCTTTCCCTTCTCGACGATGTTTACCTCGTCGCCACCTCCCGGACCGTCGAACCCGCTCGGCCCATGCTCTGTTTCAAACAACAAATTCGTGCCCGGTTGCCAATCGATTCCCTGCGGATTGCGATGGCCGTAAGTCCAGATTTCCGGACGGGCATTGGGTTGGCCAACGAAAGGATTATCCGACGGCACCGTGCCGTCGTCATTCAGCCGCAGGATTTTCCCGGCCAGCGAATCGAGCCGTTGGGCCAGATCACGTCGGGTTGCGTCGCCCGTCGTAATGTACAGCTTCGCGTCGGGACCGAAACGCAATCTACATCCCGCGTGAAATTGCGCCGCGGGAATACCCTCGATAATGACCTTGCGATCCGTGAGTCCGGTTTCAGCTTCACGATAGCGGACTACTCGCACATTCTGATTTTCGCTTTTGTAAGCATAGGAGAGATACAGCAGATGGTTTGAGGCAAACTGCGGATGCAGCACAATGCTCATTAATCCGCTCTCGCCGGTAGGTTCCACGTCGGGAACAGTGAACAGCGGCTCGGGACGAAGCTTGCCATTCGCATAAATGCGCACGCGGCCTATCCGCTCCGTAAAAAACATGCGGCCATCAGGCGTCCAAACAATCGACCACGGCACCTCGAGATTGCCAACGACAGTCTCAACCCGAAAACTTACCCGGTCTTGCGCTGTTGCTTGTCCCTGTTCGACTGTTCCGGCAGTGGTCTCCACTTCTCCGGCGCCGCGGCCCAGCGGCGCGTGTCCACACGCCAGCACCAGCAAAGCAAGGGAACAGAATAGGAGGGGGAAAAGGGGAAAAGGGGAACGGGTAAAGGCATAACGGCAAAAGGCCTTTCGAAAAAAACCGGTTGCTCTATTTAATTTGGCAGACCAAGCATTTCGATAAAAGATTCCCACCTTCGCTTCTCACTTTCCCCGTTTCACCTTTTCCCCTGTTCCCCCTTGTGTTTTCCCCTTTGCCCGTTCCCCTCTTTCCCCTCTGTCTCAGTGTTGGATGTATTCGTGCAGCAGTTTGATCTCATCCCCCTGCTCGCCCAGCTCAACACGTAACAAGTCTCGCATCGACAACATGCCCACCCAACGCTCGCCGTCAACCACGGGTAAGTGGCGCGTGCCGATCAGCTCCATTCTTTCCAGTGCCTGGTGCGGAGTCTCATCGCAATTGATTACCGCTCGCAGTTCGCTGGTAACGTCACCGACTCTCACCGCCGCAGGATCGCGTTTAAGTACCACCACGCGTCTTAGAACATCGCGCTCGGAAAACACGCCAACAAGTTTGCCCGCGTCATCGACTACGCAAACGGCGCCGATGTTGCGTGATGCCATAAACTCCGCCGCATCCTGCACGGTGGCCGACGCGTTCATCGAATAAGGCTCCCGATCTTTAATGACATGTCTGATCAGCATCATGGTTGAGCCTCCTGGGGATGTGCTCTGGTTGTAGGGGATTGCGGGGCTATTATAGTTAAAGCTGGAAGGTCTGTCTCTAGTGAAACAGGCGGCTTAGCTAAAGAGGACTAGCCGCGGATTTACGCGGATACGCGAATCATCTTCAAATAATAGGAAGTTGGGGTTGCAGGCTTTTTCGGATTCGTGTAATCCGCGTTAATCCGCGGCTAATTATTTCTGCTTGGTCCGCACCCCGTCGAACGAGCTACCCGAAAAGATTTGCCTGTGCCGATGGCCGGCGAAAGGTGCTTTCCCTCGGTGCAACGTGTCTTTTAGTCTTGTTAAAGCCCAATCGTTCTACATGAATCTTGAACAAACGTTCGGTGGCCGCCCAATACTCGCCTTTGCCGCGCATGCGCTCGCCAAACACGCTTGAATTCAACTTGCCCTCGCGTGCTTCCCGGATGCGGTTCAGGACGCGGTTAGCTTTCGTGGGAAGTTTCTCGCGCAAGCGCTCTTCAAAATAGGGGGCCACGCTGCCAGGCAATCGCAGCATGTTGATGAAGGCAAGCGTAGCGCCCGCCTCCTTCGCGCGCTTCAGGAGCACCGGCAGTTCGCTGCTGAGGCCGGGGATTACCGGCGCGATTCCGATTCCCACAGTGATTCCCGCCGCGGCCAAATCAGCCATGGCATGGAAGCGCGCTTCCGGTAACGGCGCGTAAGGCTCCACCGCTCGGGCCACTTCACGATCGGTAAACGGAATGGTGAAGAACACCCCCACGCGCGCGTCCCGCGTGAGTTGTTGCAGCACATCGATGTCTCTGCGGATCAATGCGGACTTGGTTATTACGCCGACGGGCTGATGAAACTCTGCACAGATTTGCAGACACTGCCGGGTGAGCTTGTAATTTGCTTCGAGCGGAATGTAAGGATCGGAAGTGAACGAGAAAACTATTTCGTCGCCCTGCCATGACGGCTTCATCAACTCTTTGCGCAATAGCGCCGGCGCGTTGACCTTAACGACGATCTTGCGATCAAAATCGGTACCGGCGCCGTAGCCCAGATACTCGTGCGTTGGGCGGCTGAAGCAATAGGTGCAGCCATGGATGCAGCCGCGATAGCAGTTGATGGTGTAGTCGAAGCCGACATCGGGGCTGTCGTTGTGCGTAATTATTTTGCGCGTTTCCGTCTCTTCGAAAACTTCGAGCTTCGCTTCAGGCGGCTCGCCCAGCCACTCCACGGAGTGTGCGAGCCAGGGATTGGGAGGGTTTTCGACGTACTGCATAAGCCTGGTTCCTCAGCCGGGAGCGCAGACATCTTGTCTGCCGTACACTTTCCGGCAAAGCAGATGCGGACAGGATGTCCGCGCTCCCAGGCGCTTACAAATGCAAGCGCGTTTTATCGGTGAAACACAGCTTACCAGATGTGCGTTTATTTGGCGAGAGTAAGGGCTGCCGCTCGCGTTGGACTATGTGACTTCGATTACCACGATGGATTCTATGGCGGCGAAGAGCACGAAGGTGTGCGTCTTGTCCTCGGCGTCGCGATCGCTAAGCGATACGTAGTCGTTGGTTATTTCGACTACATAACCCTTGTACACGTCGCCGGAGAGGCTTTTGATATTCACGAGCTGACCTTTATAACGGCGAAACAAATTTTCCGTGTGCTGTCGTTCCATTTGGACGCTCCTGTCCAATCAGCCGATTGGCGCCGCCTTCTCTTCTGTGCTCTCCGGCTTCTCTTTCGACCACTGAACGAAAAACAACCGATACCTGTCAGGATCCTGCAAGGTGATAAAGCGACCGCCCCAACCTTCATCCGCCGGCGGCCAAACCTCAGCGCCTTTTTCGGTTAAGTCACGATAGTACTGGTCAACGTCATCGACGCCCAGGAAAAAATTGACACCGCGGCCCCGCTTCAACATGGTTTCCAGGTGCTGGGCCAAAGTGATCTTCAAAGCGCCCGCTTGCAAAGTAGCCATCGGCGGCTCCGAATCCGGACTCTGCTTGTTGATTTCAAATCCGAGCAGTCCACTGTAGAAAGCCAGCGACTCCTCGATATTGTTGACCTCGAGAAACAACAGATCCAGTCCGGAAACGCGCATGTAAACAGTCTCTCACACCGCGGTCAGCAGAAGATAGAGGCCATACACGCCGCCAATGACGACGCTCCAGAAAATTACTTCCTGCACGCGCGTGTAACGGCGAAAGCGATTCGAAAGCGGCAGCGAGGCGTTGATGGCACGCATTGCGTTGCGCGCCATCATGATTCCAAACAGGATCACCAGCACCGCCAGAACTGCCAACGGCCACAAGAACCTCATCCATTGAAGGCGGACCAGGAACAGCAGAAACAACCCGATGAGCAGACAGAAAAATGCGCTCAGGCCTTGCCCCAGGAGTCCGACGTCCTGGGCCGCCCCGGACGAAACGGGCACAAAGCTGGCATTAGGATTGGCGGGCTTAACACGCTGCACGTCATACTCATGTCTTGTCTGCTTATTTCTCAGGATGCTGTAAGCCTCATTGAGAGACTTCATCTCTTCCTCGCTGCCCCCTTTGTCGGGGTGGCGCCGAGCTGCCATGCGCTTGTAGAGCCGCTCGAGGTCACGTGGGCTCGTGCGCTCGTTTGCGCCTAAGATTCCGTAGTAATCTTTGTGCGAATCAAACTGGTTCATGCGGGTGTGGCGATTTTAGATTTGCAGTTGCCGATTTGCAATGAACATAACCGAAACGCAGTGGCAGTAGCCCGCGCGTAAGCAAGGGCGCCCTTCCTTACGGTCGGGCTACCGCCCCGCACTTTGCGACCCTTTGCGAATACCGTTGCGTCCATTGCGGTTCGAGCCTTCGTTTCGTAACATTCGATTAGCAACCATGGCTCATCAATTTGCTCCAGGCGACGATCTGGTCTTTCAACTCGAAAGCGGGTTGGGCCTGCTTCGTATTCTGGCGATCGAGGGCGAAGGGGCAGAGACCGTTTGGCACTTGCTCGCCTACGAGGAATTTTTTCCAAGCGTTGAAGCAGCCGAAGTGGCGCTTACTCAACCGGGTTTGCTGAATATCCGCAAGGCGCATATGGCGCTCACCGATCGTGCCTTCGAGCGAACACCCGCAGCGAGACTCGGCAATCGACCGCTTACCGAAGCGGAGGTCGCTGCCTATCACGAATGGGAGAAGTCAGACACTCGCAAGGTCTCTGATCGCTCCGCGTTGTTGCAACTTGGGATAAGATGAGCACTGCCACAAACATCTGCGTGCTCTTCGAAAGCAGATGAGGGTCCCGAAACAGGAGGTTAAACGCAAAGCACGCAAAGGAAGACGCAAAGTTCCGCTAAGAACAACCCTTTGCGATCTTTGCGGGGACCTTCGCGTCCTTTGCGTTTAAGTTATCTTTGTTATTACTGATCATGCGCTTACACTACTCGAACTTACCCTATCCGCGCGCGAGCGCTCGCGCTACGTTATTTCTCCCTGTCAGGCGTTTCGTTTGGCCGGCATTACTGCTCGCCTTGATCCTGTCATGCCCGGCGACCCGGGCTGTTGCCGTCCGTCATGAGCGTCTTATCGACTCCTGGAAGCCCGTCAACTACAACGTCTCGCTCACCCTCAATGATCGATTAACAGAAATCACCAGCGCCAAAGTCGAGATTACCGTCCTATCTGTAAAGGACACCTTGTCGCAAATCGATCTTGACTTCGGCGAATTGCCGGTGGATTCCGTTACCGTCGATAGTCAAGCAGCGCCTTACGAACGTTCCAGCGGTCTGCTCAACGTCAAACTCTCCAAAGCAATCCCACGAGGCAAAAGCCTCACCGTCGTGGTTTCCTATCATGGCAAGCCCGAAGATGGATTGGTTCTAACGGCAGACAAGGCGGGCCAACCATCGGCGGTCGGCGACAACTGGCCCAACCGCGTCCATCATTGGATTCCCTGCCTGGATCATCCAGCAGCGAAAGCGACGGTGACTTTCTCGATAACCGCGCCGGCTCGCGACCAGGTAGTGGCGAATGGCAAGCTCGAACGGATTGAGAATTCTTCAAGCACAACCCGCACCTGGACCTATACCGAGGCCAGCCCCATTCCGCCCTACTGCATGATCATCGCCGTCGGCGAGTTTGCTCGTCTTGAAGTTCCCACGCTGGGAGTCACCCCGCTTGCTTATTATGTTCCAACCACCGACAGGGACTTTGCGATGCAGGGTTTTGCGCCCGCCGCTCCTTCGTTGAAGTTTTTTAGTCAAACGATTGCACCCTACCCTTATGAAAAACTCGCCTTGATAATTGGCGCCACTCGTTTTGGCGGCATGGAGAATTCCAGCGCCATCGTTTTTCCCAGCACGTTGTTTAATCCCAGACCGCAGGCGCCGCTGAGTAGTGTCTTCAAAATTCGCGAAGGTCTCGTGGATGTGATCGCGCATGAAATAGCGCATCAGTGGTTTGGCGATTCGGTTACCGAATCGACCTGGTCCGACCTCTGGCTGAGCGAGGGCTTTGCCGAGTATTTCGCCGGGCTCTTCATTCAGCGCCATGAGGGCGAGCCGGCCTTTCGGCAATACATGGAGCAGGAAGCCGAACGGTATTTTGGTTATGAGAAGAATACGCGCACGCCCATCCACGATACTGAGACTGAAGACCTCTTCAAACTTCTGAACCCTAACAACTATCAGAAGGGCGCCTGGGTTTTGCACATGCTCCGCTCCGAACTTGGAGACGAGAAGTTTTTCCGCGGCCTCCGGATTTACTACGAAGCACACCGAAACTCGACAGCCGACAGCGAGGACTTGCGGGCGGCGTTTGAGAAAGCGACTGGACGCGACTTGAAGGTTTTCTTTGCGCGCTGGATTTACGGCGCCGGCCACCCGGCCTATGAACTCTCCTGGGAATGGAAAGCTGACACGAAAAAGGTGAGGCTCGTGCTAAGACAGCTTCAGGCGGAACCGGCTTTCCCTAACGCTGTGCCGCTCGACATCATGACTGCCGGCGGTAAACGTCGCGTAATTCTGAAGCCAACGGGCAAGGAAACAATTGAAGAACTCAAAATGGACACAGCCCCTGCCGCAGTGATCCTCGATCCGCAAAACACAATCTTGAAGGAAGCGCGTGTGACGAAGAAGAGTTGAGGTGAACTGCTCACGGCCCGCCGCGAAAGGCGCTTACCCCTCGCTACTATCTTTCACACCTACAGCGTGAAGACCCACCGGCACCGCACGTGGTGCGTATAGTCTTCGCGCGGTGTTGCAACCCGGAGGGTTATGGAGAAAGTGGCCGGAGGTCGGAGCGAAGCGAAGACCTCCGGTCACGAGTCGATGAATTGTTCGCACCCTGAGCAGGGTGCGTCGTTTATTTGATCGGTGACCGGTGGTCTTCGACCACCGGCTACTATCTTTCACGCCTACGGCGTGAAGACTGTTCGCGCTTCGCGCTCATTGCAGACAGGATGTCTGCGCTCCCAGCTTGGTCACGGGCCGAAGCGTTGGCGATACTCGCCGGAGACGATGAAGGCCTTGACCATTTCGGCGTTGACGAAGTTGCCGCCAAATTGATTTAGCTTCGTCAGCCAGAAGTCGTAGCCGCTGTAGTCTGAGTCTGGCGTGTCGTTGGGATTCCTACGTAGATAGCCAAAGTACTCCATCAACACAAACGCTCTGTTGATTTCCTGCTGCGCAAAGCTTGAGTTCTCCGCGACGCGCCGAAGTGCGTGCGCACGGGCCGAAGTGTCGGCGCTGGTACTCGCTCCCCCAAACTCATCGATGACTGACGTTCGTTCTGATGCTGACGGCGTCACGCCGGTATTTGTGAAGAGTGCGTCAACAAACTGCGCCGGCGTCATCGTCGTCGGATAGGCAGTTGTGAAGAGCGAACGCGAAACAAAATCCAGCGCGAAGGCGACCTTGTTATTTTCCAACTGCTGCTCCCAGCCCGTCTGGCCAACAATGACGCCCTGTCCGATCTGCCGCGTGTCCGGCAAAAATTCATCGAGCTTCAACGGCACCGGCGCGCCGGGCAAGTTGCCGTAAGCTTCTTTGTAGAATCGATAGACCAAATAGCCAGTCTCCTGAAATTCAATCGACAGGAAGAAAGCCGCTGAGACATTGATGCGCTTCACTTCGATGCACTGAGCGTCTGTGCCGCAGGATGTGATCTCGTTAGTCCAGAAAGCGAAGCCGCTCGGGTCCGGCTCGCGATTCAGGAAATCGATGTAATGCTGGTGCACAAAGAAGTCGGCAGCGTCTATCGAG
>JBGQJH010000044.1:0-10163 GCA_041498935.1 Pyrinomonadaceae bacterium
ACGCAGCTTCAGGGCGAGATCCTGAATCGCGCGATCATACGGCTTAAGGAACTTGATGAGTTCTGGTGGCGGAGTATGGCGACGCATCATTTGGTACTCCTGAGTTTATCCGAGTCCGGGGGGAGCAATCTAGATCGCCACCGGCAACTCTTCCAGGCCGCGGATGATCAGGCTCTTGCGCCAACGTAAACTTTCCGGCGCTTGCGCCAGATGCAAGTTTGGGAAACGCCTGAACAGTGTCGTCAAGGCGATCTGACCTTCCAGGCGCGCAAGCGGAGCGCCGAGACAGAAGTGGGCGCCTTGCCCAAAGGCAACGTGCTTGTTTGGTTGCCGCATAATGTCGAAAGTTTCCGGATCGGGAAACTGGGCCTCATCGTGATTGGCCGACCCAAGCACTGCGACCACCAACTCGCCCTGCGAGATCTTCACCGAATCAATTGTCAAATCCTCACGCGCAAAACGCTGTGAGGCCATGTCCAGTGGGCTGGTGAAGCGCAGAAGTTCCTCGACTGCCGAAGGGGCGAGCGCCGGGTTTTCCTCCAGTCGCTTGCGCTGTTCCGGATGCTGAATGATTGTTAGTGCGCCGCTGCCGATCAGGTTTACGGTTGTTTCGTAACCCGCGACCAGCAGCAATGCAATTGTGCCAACGAGTTCCTGTTCCGTCAGTTTGTCGCCCGCCTCCTCGGCTTCGACCTCGACCAGCGCAGTTATCAAGTCGTCGCGCGGGTCGCGACGGCGCTCCGCCACCAGCTTGCGAATACGCCTGATCAGCAGTTTTTGATCCGGCAGGGAAAGCAGGACGCCGAGCATGTTGGACGCTGAAAAAGTGCTGCGCGACAAGCCATGCAATTTGCCACGTATCTCCGCGGGTATCCCCAGCAAGTCACCGATGACAGTAAGCGGTAGTGGCAAGGCGTATCCGCTCATCAGCTCCAGGCGGCCGCCCGTCGCCAGCTCATCCAGCAATTCATCGCAGACGCTTTGCACACGCGAACGCAGTTGTTCGATCAAATGTGGCGTGAAGGCCTTGTGCACGAGAGTGCGCAACCTCGTGTGGTCGGGGCCGTCCTGATTGAGCATGTGGCGCGTGATCGCGCCGCCAAGGCGATGCAGCCAACGCGTTCGCGGCAGCCAATCTTTTACGAAGCGCTCGTCCTTCAACACGCCGAACACGTCTGCGTAACGAGTGACAAGCCAGGTCGGTTGGCGGAGTAGTCTCGTAGGACACACGGGCGCTTCGGCGCGCAAGCGCGTATAAAGTGGATACGGGTTGGCCTTGAATTGCGGCCGCGCGAGATCGTCCACCTTGATTTGTTCCATGTGATTGTCAGCTCGGTTGCGTGAAAGGGCTAAATCAGAACCGGGAGCGGTAGCGACCGGGTGTTGATACTCAACTTAGTATCTCTGTCCTCACAATCAGAACCTGATGGCATTTGCCGAGCTGACTCTAATACCGGTCGCTACCGCTCCCGGTTCTGATAACAGAGCCTCCCTGATAGTCGGGCTTCTGCCAACACGACCCGGTCGCTACCGCTCCCGGTTCTGATTTAGCGTCTACAGCGGCTCTCGCAATCTCAACCGGTGGAATACAGCTTAATGATGCGCTCAATCGCACGACGGCACACCGCACAGAAGTGGTCAGTGCGCGTAAACATGATGCAGTCTATTTCCGGCCGGTAGTAGCCCTTCGCTTCATAATTAGCACCTTCAAAGGCGCCGACGTGGCCCCAGTACTTCTCTCGTCCAAACAGGGCTTGCTCAAACTTCAGCTCCTCGCGAAAGAGCACCTCCATCTCGCTTTCCGGGCGCTTCTCCTGGCGCAGTTGTGCCCGTCGCTTTTGAATCTCGCGCGAGTAGTTTTCAAAAGCTTCCTTGCTCCATGGAGTCGGGATTGGTGTTCCGGGCGTCACCAGATCGGCCCACTTAAGTCTTGCCGGATCTAGAAGCGCGGTGGCGTTTGGTTCCCAGGGCTCGATGTTTTCGGGCGGGGTCGAGTAAGCGACCGAAGAGGTGTAGTACTCGTCGGCAAGACCCGCGAAGTGGTGGCCAAACTCGTGCACGAAGACATAGTTTGCGAAGGCGTTGTCCGCGGCCACGGTGCTGTAGAGATTGAAAATTCCGCCGCCGCCATAAGTGCGACCGTTTGCCAGTATCTCGATGAACTCGTAAGGCGCAAACTGCGCGACCTTGCGGAGTGCGTGATTGTCAAAAGTCAAAACGTAGCGTTCGGAACCGAAGGCGTCGTAAGTCGCGCCCAGCGGCGAGTCGCGATAAACACCCGTCGATGGCCGCGAGATTCCACTCTTGGCCGCGGGCGGGCAGAGCGCCCAAACGTTGAAGTCCTTCCGGTGCTCCTTAAATGGGGAGGTCGCGAACAATACTTCAGTTAGCCGGCGTGCGTCGGCTGCAAACTTCTTCTGCTCACGAGCGGTATAGCCGTCACCGAGGATTACAAAGTCAACCTTCGTCGCCGGATCGCCCATCTTCTGTATTGCGATCAGGCGCCCCGGCGCGGGCCCTCTGGACCGATCAACAAAAATATCTTTCGGATCGAGCGAGGTAGACCAGATATCACGCCAGGCATTGTTCGCGTCGCGCTTGTTCAACAGGATGTCAACGGGGCCATCGGGGGCAGGGAAGCGCAGCGACTCGCTAAAGGTGCGCATCATGGTCGCGGCTTCGTCTGTCGTCTCCCACTCGCCGAAGATGGAAGCGAAGCCACGCGAGTAAAGAACCCGCTGCGTCTTCGAATCGCGAACTTCGAAAAAGTATTTACCGAGGTTCGTGTCGTCGATCGTCTTGTTCATATCGCCGGGCCAGGGAAGTGGCTCGATGACGACGCGGTCGATACTAAACACTTCCTGCTTCGAATTGCCGGTGTGGTAGTAGTCCAACCGCATCGTTTGCGGCGCCGCGAGCGCGGCCGACGATAGCAGGAGCAGCAGGGTGAAAAGCAACAGAAGCTTTTTAGTCATGCGACAGATTGTAAACGAAGCGGCAGCAGTAGTCAGCAGAGGGCAAGCCCAGAGGTTGATGCCTGGAATTTTGATGTAGGCCGATGCCCAGCGCCGAGAAGCCATGCCCCAACTGGCATGCTATACTGCCTTGCTTGTTTACCCCTGTCGTTCAGCCTGGCGGCACAGCCTGAATAACGTCCCAGAGAGTTGAGTAACAATTAAAAGTGAGTAGTGTCTTAGAGATCATTCCGCTCGGCGGTATCGGCGAGTTTGGAATGAATTGCATGGCTGTGCGTTACGAGGATGAAATGCTCATCCTCGATGCCGGGATGGGTTTTCCTGAAGAGACCGCCTACGGCGTTGACGTTTGTATTCCCAACTTTGATTTCCTCGAAGAGTATCGCGATAGCATCACTGCCATAGTCCTTACTCACGGGCATGAAGACCACCTCGGCGCGTTGCCCTACCTCCTGAAAAAATTCAACGTTCCGGTTTACTGTTCCCACTTCACCGCCGGACTGGCCGAGAGCAAGCTGGAAGAACACGACTTGCTCGGCGACACGCTGCTGCACCGGGTCGAGCCGCGCGACGTCATTGAAATCGGTGTCTTCAGCGTGGAGTTCATTCGCGTTTCCCATTCGCTCATCGATTGCTTCTCGCTGGCTATCAGGACGCCAGTGGGAACAATAATTCACACCGGTGATTACAAGGTTGACGAGACGCCGGTGATTGGCGAGCCGATTGACTTGCGCTCATTTAGACGCTACGGGCAGGAAGGCGTGCTGGCGCTGCTGTCGGATTCTACAAATGCGACTGTGCCGGGGCGCACCCCCTCCGAACGCGCGGTAATACCAGCCTTTGAAGAAATTTTTAGCGAAGCCCCCGGACGCATTATCGTGGCCGCGTTTGCCTCATCGATTCATCGCCTTCAGATTGTGCTCGACATAGCGCAGCAGTTTAACCGCAAGGTTTGTGTGCTCGGCCGCTCGATGCTGAAGAACGTCGAGATTGCCGACCGTCTGGGTTACCTGGATATTCCCGATGGCTTGCTAATCCCGCTCAACGAAGCGAAGCAGAGGCGCGACCAGGAGATCGTGTTTCTCGTGACCGGTTCGCAAGGCGAATCGCGCGCGGCGCTTTCACAGATGGCATCGCAGAGCTACAAAGGGCTGGTGATCGACGAAGGCGATACGGTGGTGCTTTCGGCACGCATCATTCCCGGCAACGAGCGTTTGATTTCGCGAATGATTGGGATGATCTATAAGCGCGGCGCGAACATCATCGAAGAGAAGCGGCGGTTAGTGCACGTAAGCGGACATGCGTCTCAGGAAGACATTCGCATCATGACCGAAGCGGTGCGCCCGAAGTTTGTCGTGCCGATTCATGGCGAATATCGCATGCTTTTTCGCCATAAGGAGTTCGTGAAGAATCATCTTGGCTATGCTGAAGAGAACATTATCCTGATCGAAAACGGCGACGTGCTCGAGCTGGACGGCGAACGCGCGGCGGTGGTTGAGAAGCGCGAGGTCCCCCGCACGTTCATTGATGACAGTGGGTTTGAAGAGATAACCAGCGAAACCGTCCGTCAGCGGAAGCAGATGGCCTACGAAGGTATGGTAACGCTGATCGTCACTGTTAACGCGGAGACGGGCGAGGTGCAGGGCGAGCCGGAGATTGTCGCGCGCGGTGTGCGCGGGTTTGATTCGTCCAACGGGTTGTTGAATGATGCGCGGCGCATCGTCGCCGCTGCTATAGCGGGTGCCTCACGTCAAACACTTCAGGACGAGAGCCTCTTGAAAGAGCACGTACGCGTGGAGCTGAAGCGATTCATTCAGAAACTTACCGGAACCCGGCCGGTGATCATGCCGGTGGTCGTTCAGATCTAGTTCCGGGTTTCGAGTTCCGGGTTCCGAGTTCCGAGTTTCAAGTTCAAAAGCGTGTATCGGGACCCGTCGAACCAACCCGAAACCCGAAACCCGGAACTCGGAATCCGGAACTCGAAACTTCGTCGATGAACTACTGGACCAATAAAATAGCAATGATCACAGGCGCGTCGTCAGGCATCGGACGCGGCCTGGCGGTTGAGATTGCACGTCGCGGCGCCAAGGTCGGTCTGGTCGCACGGCGATCCGATGTCATCGACGAGGTAGTACGGGAGATTCAAGCCGCCGGGGGCAAGGCATTGGCTTTGCCGGCAGACGTCCAGAGCGACGGTTCAATGCGTGCGGCTGCGGACAAGCTGCGCGCCGGCCTCGGTCCAATCGATGTACTAATCGCGAATGCGGGGATTGGGCCGACGCGGGACGCCGCGAACTTTAGCGCCGAGGAAGTTTCCGAAGTCATTAATGTAAACGTCATTGGCGCGTCGAATAGCGTGGCCGCAGTTATTCCCGAGATGGTCGCGCGGGGTAGCGGGCAGCTCGTGGCGATCTCGAGCCTGGCGGCGTATCGCGGTTTGCCAAGGTCAGCCGCTTACTGTGCCAGCAAGGCGGCGGTTTCGGCGTTCTTCGAGAGCCTGCGGCTGGACCTGGCGCCCAGAGGAATCGATGTCACGATAATTCATCCTGGGTTTATTAAGACTCCGCTGACAACCGGCCGGGATGCGAACATGCCCTTTCTAATGGAACTGGACGACGCGGTTGGAAAGATCGTGCGGGCTGTTGAGAAGCGGCAGAAACGGTACTCCTTTCCCTGGCAACTCGCGACCATTGTGCGCGCGGGCATGCTTATGCCGATTTGGATGTACGACAAGATTTCACGCGCGAATTCGTTTCGGGAATAAAAGCGTACTTTGAACTTGGTACTTTGAACTTGGTTTCTTCGTACTGTGAAGCTGGCTGATTAAGGAAGACACAAAGTACAAAGTTCAAAGCACCAAGTTCAAAGCACAGTGATTGATATTTCATGACAATTCTTCAAGCCGTCATCCTGGGCATTGTTCAGGGACTAACCGAATTCATTCCCGTCAGCTCTACTGCGCATCTGATTTTCGCATCACGACTGATTGGTCTTTACAACGGCATGGATCCGACGCTTCAAGCTGAGCAGACGACGGCCACCATCGCCGTGATTCAACTCGGCACGCTGCTGGCTGTCATCATCTATTTTGCTCGCGACATCATCAACATCACTACAGCGTTTATACGCGATCATGTAGCGCTGCTTAGAGGTAGGAGTCGGGTAGACGGGAGCATGAGACTTTCGCAGAACGCGTGGCTCGGCTGGCTGGTTATTATTGGTTCTATGCCGGTGGCCGTGGTCGGATTGTTATTCAAGAAACAGATCGAAGGGACGTTTACCAAGAGTCTTTTGATAATCGCGGTCATGATGATTGTGGTGGCGATTCTACTGGCGCTGGCGGAATGGGTGGGCAAGCGAGACCGGTCGATTACGGACCTGAAAGTCGGAGACGCGCTGGCAGTTGGCTTTGCACAGGTGTTGGCGTTGATTCCGGGCTCGAGCCGGTCAGGTTCAACCATCATGGCCGGGCTGTTTGCAGGTCAAACCCGGGAAACGGCAGCACGGTTTTCCTTCTTGCTTTCAATGCCTGCGATCGCCGCCAGCGGACTTCTTGAACTTAAGGAAGCGATCCACAAACTGCCGGACGGAAGTTATCTGCCGCTGATTGTGGCGACGATCATTTCAGGCGTGGTTGGTTATGCCTCGATCTGGTTTCTGCTGCGATTCCTGCGAACACACTCCACTGGCATTTTCATTGTCTACCGCCTGGTGGTTGGCGCCGCCATCATCTTTGCTTTGCTCGGTGGCTACATCTCGGCTAGCTCCGGCTAAATCTTCGCGTGTCTTTGCGATTATCTTTGCGCTGTTTGCGGTTTCATTCCGGCACGAAAAAAAATAACCGCGTAGAGCGCAAAGAAGACGCAAAGAACCGCAAAAAGGACCACACCATTCTCTGGAAGCTGGCCGCCATACTTCCAGAATCAAAACGCTAACAAAAACTTTCAATCTTCAGGTACACTACCTGTGCCCCCTCTTCCTCCCCGACCTGAGGTGCCGGGTCATCCCATACAATTGCAAAAGGGCGGTGAGTTTTAATGACTGAAAAAGATACCCGCGGCGCGACTGTGCCCTCCCAAAGGCCGCGCAGCCCGCGCGTGCCGGTAGAGTTTGCGCTGGCAGTGGCAGGAGAGACACCGAGCGGCGAGCCGTTCAACGTTCAGGCCCAGGCAATTAAGATAAGCCGGGCCGGAGCCACGATTTTGTTAGACGCTGACGTGGCGCTGGGATCTATTGTGAAACTGACGCCTCCGTTCGGGCGTGAGCTGGATGCTGAAGTCAATGGAGTCTGGACTGACCAGATTGATGGTCGCCGGCGGATTGGTGTTAAACTAATCGATGAAGACGGATGGTTTGCTGAATAAATGTTTGCCGAATAAGTTTTGCCGGTAATTCGAGCGATTGATGAACCTCACATGAGCGCCAAACGTTGGATTGTGCGGGAGCAAGACACTCAGAGTGTTGCCTCGCTCGCTCGCGTTCTGGCGGTCTCTCCTACAGTAGCAGCGCTTCTCATTTCACGCGGCTGTGGCGATGAGCAATCCGCCAGAAGTTTCCTTAAACCTTCTTACGATCAACTGCACGATCCCTATCTAATGCTCGGCATGAGCCAGGCTGTACCTCGCTTGCTAAAGGCGATCGATTCTGGTGAACCAATACTCGTTTACGGCGACTACGATGTGGATGGCACCACGGGCACGGCCGTGTTACTTCGGGCGTTGAATCTCCTGGGTGCACGCACCGGGTTTCACATCCCACATCGTTTTACCGAAGGCTATGGAATTCAGCAGGCTGCGCTGCAAAGAGCTGTTGAAGAAGGTTACAAACTTGCGATCAGCGTTGATTGTGGCATACGAGCGCACGAGCCACTCTACTGGGCGCGCGATAACGGACTCGACGTAATCGTTACGGATCACCATCTTCCGGACTACGGTCAAGGGTCTGAAGGCGGCAAAGGTGTCCCGCCTGCTTACGCCGTTCTCAATCCAAATCAAAGCGGCTGCAATTATCCTGACAAGAATCTTGCCGGCGTGGGCGTCGCTTTCAAGCTCGTCGATGCATTGTTTCGCAAACAAGGGCGGCAGTCGCAAGTGAGCGCCTTCTTGAAAATTGTTGCTATTGGCACCGTCGCGGATGTAGCGAAGTTAACGGGCGAAAACCGAACCATTGTCGCGCTTGGTTTGCAGGATCTTCCGCAGGCCACTAATCCCGGCTTGCGCGCTTTGATGGAAGTCGCGGGATGCGGAGATGGCGCGAGCCTCAGCGCCTACGATATTGGGTTTCGGCTCGGTCCCAGAATTAACGCCGCAGGCAGAATGGATGCGGCGCGTGCCGTGGTAGAACTCTTCAGCACCAGGGACCACGAAGAGGCGCGGCGGCTTGCTTTGCATCTCGACGAGCGCAACCAGGAACGAAAGCAAGTGCAGCAGCAGATCGTCGAGCTGGCGATTGCGGAACTGGAAAGCGCTGAAACCGAGCCCGCCAATTCCTACGTGGCTGTGATCGCCGGCGAAGGCTGGCACCGGGGTGTGATTGGTATTGCTGCCTCCAAGATTTCCGAACGCATCAATCGTCCCTGTGTCGTGTTTTCGATTGATGGCGACGTGGCGCATGGTTCGGGCCGCAGTATCGAGCCCTATCACCTGCTCAATGGCTTAACGGCCTGCGCGGATCTATTTGAGAAATTCGGGGGCCACTCTCATGCGGCAGGAATCACCATTAAACCGGACCGTATTGGCGAGCTTCGTCGCCGGCTCAACAACCACGCGGCCTCGTGTCTGACCGCCGAAGACTTGCGCCCGTGCGTTTACATCGACGCCGAGTTGCCGACCGAGGAGATCACGTTTGAGTTGATTAGCGAGCTAACAACCCTGGAGCCTTACGGCGCCGGCAATCCCCGCCCCGTTTTCCTGGCTCGCAACTTGTGCATCCTCTGCGAACCGCGTTTAATTGGACAACGGCATCTGAAGCTGAGCGTCGCAGGACCGAAAGGCCGCCCGCTGGAAACGATTTGGTGGAACGGAGTCGAACGAATGAGCGTCGTGAAAAACGGCATCGATATGGCCTACACGATTGAAACGAGTAATTGGACGGGCGAAACATTCTTGCAGTTGTCGGTGCAAGATGTCAGAGCGAGCAATCAGCAAACAGCGAACTCCAAACAGCAGACAGCAAACGGCAGACGGTGAACAGGAAATAGGAACAGTAATATGGGGAACAGTCGGCATCAAAAGAGAGCAAGTCATTTCTTAATCGACGGTTTGGCTGTTTGCTGTTTACTGTCTGCTGTTTGCTTTGGTTAACAATGCAGGAAATCACCAGAAAAAGAGCGATCGCTATCGGCCTGCGCGCGCGCGCTCCGTTGGTAGCGCGTGCCGGAGCTTTGGTGGTGCTCGCCGCCGCAATTGTCTTCGTGGCAATCTCCTATTATCGCCTGCGCAACAACGTACCTTTCCGCCTCAAGTCGGAAACGCCCGAACTTTCCAAAGAGATCAAGGGGATAGTTGAAGGATACGAGCAGCGGCTAATGAACAAGAAGGGCGACCGCTTGTATCTCTGGCTGCGAGCGGCGCGCGACATCACTTTTACGGACGACCACCACGAACTCGAACAAGTTAACCTCGCCGTCTATCCTCCAGTCGGCGAGAAGCCGGATCAGATTTCGGCCAACAAGGCCATCTGGGATCCGAAGCAGTCGGTGATTACGTTTCTCGGCAATGTGAAGGTTGAAACCAAAGACGCTTTGAAAGTCAACACGGAGTCGATTGCTTACGACCAGAACAGTGAAATCGCGCAAACAGATGCGCCGATTTCCTTCGATCGCGAAAACGTTTCCGGCCACTCTACCGGCGCGATTGTTTTCTCGAAAAGTAAGAAACTCGATTTGAAGAAGGATGTTGAAATCACCGTTGCGCCAGAGGCCCTGAAGGACGCGAAAGCTAAACCTGCTTCGACTCGCTCGCGGCCCGTGACAATTCGTTCAGCGCGGGCATCGTTTGAGCAGGAGACGATGAAACTCAACTTTGAGGGCGGAGTAACCGCTGAGCAGGGCAGCGACTTGATGAGCGGCGAGAATCTCTATGCCACTCTGAACCAGCAAAAGCACCTGCAAAAACTGGAGGTCAGGACCAACTCCTATCTGCGCACCATGGAGCCAGGGCGATCCGCGGAGGTTCATTCGGTGGACAT
>JBGQJH010000045.1:0-10144 GCA_041498935.1 Pyrinomonadaceae bacterium
ATCGAGGGTCAGAGGTGCATAGCGGTTCACTTGCCGGCGCACTGACTCCACGTTGTCAAAGGCCACGCCGATCAGCCCAACCAGCGATATGTCCTGCAATTTAACCGCCTCGCCGAACAGCAGAGATAGAGCTGGTTCGTTGCACAACTCGATACCCGCTTTCAGCAAGGCCATGTAATTCGCCAGGGGAATGCGGTTGTCCTGGTCATTGAGATCGTCCAGACAGATACGCGATCGCTCGATCAGCAGCTGGCGATCGGCGCCTCTCGAGACGGCAAAATCCAGAAGGGCTTTGGGATAGCCGGCAGCAACAGTCGGGTTAGGCATCTGTTGGCTCCTTGCAACCTACGGTCATGTTCTTGATACGTCGCGTCATGTCCATTGGTTTCCGCCAGCGCTAGGTTACGCGTATTAAACCATTGAAAAGGAGAACCAATGCGAAAACTAACACTTCTAATCATCCTGGTTGCGACGGCCGCCGTCGCGTTGCCGCAGGAGATGCCGATGCCGAAAACGTCTGGCCCACAGTCCGACGCACAAAAGGCGTTCGAGAAAATGAAAAGTCTGGCGGGTTCCTGGGAGGGCAGTCTTATGGGCATGCCAGTGCAAATCACAATTCGCGTGACTTCCAGTGGTAACGCAATCCTGCATGAGGCGACTGGGCCCGGCCGACCCGACAATCCGATCACCATGTTTTACGTGGACGGAGATCGCTTGCTCTTGACCCATTATTGCGACGCCGGAAATCGGCCTCGCATGGTTGGCAAGATCTCGCCGAATGGTAAGACGGTGGAATTCGATTTTCTCGACGTCTCCGGCAGCACGGAAAGAGGGATGATGAACCATATGGCGTTCACCATGATCGACGCCAACCATCACACCGAGGAGGCTACTTACATGTTTCCTGGGAATAAGACTCTCTCCGGGGGCGGTGAATTGACTCGCACAAAATGACAGAGGAGTAGCGGGAGGATACCAATCGCCACGCGTTTGAGCTAACGGCCCACGCCGAATCGTGAGTGGACGCTCAATGTCGAACTTTAGGTTCTGCAAACTCGTAGACGAAACTGATGAAAGCTATTGTCTATTCCAACTACGGTTCGCCCGATGTTCTCAGGTGTGAAGAGATTGAAATGCCGACCGCCGGGGACGATGAAGTCTTGATAAAGGTCCGCGCGGCTTCCGTAAACGCACTCGACGCCGGCTTATTGAGACATCCGTTCATGCGTCGCATAGTGTCCGTGCTGAGCAAAATAAAGAACAATCGGCCCGGGCGTGATGTGGCGGGCCAGGTCGAAGCAGTCGGCAGCAACGTAACGCATTTCAAGCCGGGCGACGCGGTGTTCGGCTGGTGCGGTGGGGCCTTTGCCGAGTATGCATGTACTTCCCAGTCGAAATTGGTCATGAAGCCGGATAACGCATCGTTTGAGCAAGCGGCTGCTGTACCCGTGGCAGGACTCACCGCCTTGCAGGGCTTGCGCGACACGGGGAAGGTTCAGCCGGGCCAGAAGGTCTTGATCAACGGCGCATCGGGAGGCGTGGGTACGTTCGCCGTACAGATCGCCAAGTCATTCGGGGCACACGTAACCGCCGTCTGCAGTCCGAGGAATGTGGACATGGCGCGATTGATCGGAGCGGATCGCGTCATTGATTACACCCGAGAGGATTTCACGAAGGGTGGAGAACACTACGACGTGATTTACGACCTCGTCGCGAACCATTCGTTCTCAGCGCGCAGACGCGTCTTAAATCCCAACGGGATATGCATCGGGGCCGGCATCGTCGGCCTGGGCAACTCGGTGATTCGTCTACTCTCTCACTTGATCACAGAGCTTGTCTTATCACGCTTCGTGCGCCAGAGGTTCGTCACGTTTATGGCGAAACTGAAGAAAGAGGACCTGGCCATAATGGGCGAGCTCATGGAAGCCGGAAAAGTCACACCGGTCATCGACAGGTGTTACAGCTTGAATGAGGTGCCTGAGGCTATCCGGTATTTTGAAGAAGGGCACGCGCGCGGAAAAGTAGTAATAACTTTGGAATCTGCCAACCAAACATAACCACGCTCTGCACCCGACTTTGCTCGGCTGCCACTCGGCACTGTGCTTCGGGACACAATTGAAGCGGGCGGTAATACCGATACAGTCGCTTCAATGAATCAGTAGTTCGAATCTACTAGCGGGCACCAATTTCAGATCTAAAATCTCAGAAGTGTCGGATCGCAATTCTCAGATTTGAGATCCGAGATCTCACATTTCAGAACTCTCTCGGGAATGAAAAACCCGCCCAACTTTCAGTTGCGCGGGTTTTCGATTTGGCAGCTAATCAAATGCGGACAGTTTGGCGGTAGTTAGTCAATTGCGCTCAGCAGCCGCGTTCGTCGGCGGGGCAGCCACCGCTGGAGTGGTGGCGTGCTGAGCACGCGTTTTAGTTCTTTCCCTTTTTGTCGCCGGATTTTTTGTCGCCCCCCTGATTGTTGTTGCTCGGCGGCGGCGGCTTTTCGCCTTTTGGGGCAACTACCACGGTATTCGGCGGCTTGGGAGGGCGATCATCCCCTTTCTTTTGCGCGAACGCACCTGTCGAGATGAAGACGCCAATTACCACCGCCGCTAGTTTTCGTTTTAAGTCGAACATCGAATTTCCAGTCCTCCTCATGCATTATCAGCGCGCATGGGAGGGAGAGTAAGAGATGCGCCGGCCTCAATCGAGCAAGAACGATGCCAGAAATGCTCACGACCCTGATCTGGTAGTCCGCCTTCAATAAGGTCCCTAGCGACAGAGCACTGGTGGGGTCTTTCGCACCGTTTCGCACCAGTTCGCACGGTATCGTGCAGATAGAAGCTGACTCTCGCGCTAGCGCCGCAGGGTCACGCTAAGGGTTCCTACATTGCCGCTGCCGTCAAACGCGCGCAGGCTAACGGTGTGTTCCCCGGGCGCGAGCGCCGGAAGATCGACAGAATACCGCTCGTGCCCACTGTCGGCAATTCCATCATCGGGAAACAAAGGCGTCCACGGCGCTCCATCAAGACTAAAGTCGCCCCGCTTGATCTTGCCGGTGGCGTCGTCAACTTCGAAAACAACTCGATTGCCGCCACCGCCGGATTGAGGCGTTGCCATCACTCGCAGAACCGGCGGCGTGTTATCGATGTCCACGGGCTCGCTCAAGCGTTCGCCTGACAGCGCCTGACCCAGCGGATTGTCCGGCGCGTCGGACGCGATAATCTTGATGATGTAACGACCATCGGCTAACGTTGCTCCATCAATGGTATAAAAATTATCCCGCAGCTTGTCCCTTAACAAGCGAAACGTGGTTTCGTTTAGTGGTCGATAGTAGATCGCATATTCCAACGTATCGCCGTTCCGATCCTCGGCTTGCCACTGGAACGAGCGCGCGCCTCGCTGAAAAATCCGCCGCGGCGGAACTTGAGCTACCGCACCGAACAACGACGGATCGAGCCCGGACGACTCAACGTTTGGATCCACCTGGAGCTGGGCAATCTGTTGCAACCCAACACCGATTGGCAGCGAACTAATAGCCAAAACTTCCGGGGCCACATTCCGCGGTAGATAAGCAAGGCAAGCATCTTCCAGCCAGGTCTGGGTGGTCCCGGCCGATCGCAAGGTGGCCCGCCACTGAATAAAGCGGGCGCGCGCGCTGGAGATTGAGCTTCCAGCTGGATCGCGGTAAGTACTGCTCCACTCGCTCCAGGTGGCATCGGGTCGCTCGCCGTTTCCGGTTCGAGTTTGTAACTCAACGCTGCCGCTCCCACGCCACCAAATTCTTCCCCATGACGCTGTCAGTTTTGCGTCGCGCACCGGCGATTCATACGAACCTTCAGCCACCAACTCCGGACCGAAGCGAAATAGTTTTCCCTGGTTGCTTGACGCTGCGTACACCTGGTTTGCGCGCACCAGGAATGAAGCTATTTGTCCCTCGCTCGACTGGAGGAGAAGCGTGTCGCGGCCGTCGTTTGTGACGGAGTAGATGCGTCCTTTATCGCCAGTTCCAATTAATACGCTGCCGGGTTGCAGCGCCGGCGCGATCGCGAAGGCGGTGATTGTGGGTGAACTCCAAACGACGTCGGTAGCGCCATCGGGCAGTATTCGAAACACTGCGCTGCGAGCGGTCGAGGTATCCGTGCGACTGCGCGCCGGCTGACCTGGCGGCTGAATCGGCACACCACTTTCGTCAATGGCCGTGATTATTACGGACGTGCTCGGCACGCCACTTCCCTCGGCGGGTTGAGGCGCCGGCGCCGGGGATGACTGTTGTCGCCCCGTCGAAGCAGCGTCACTAAGCGCGAGCGCGTAGATCGAGCCATCGGCTGCGGGAGCAAGGGCATGAATCTCGCGAAGATGTGCATCGAACAAAGCAAACGCTTTGCCCTCAGGCGAGATGCGCAAAACCAGCCCGCCCGGATCGGTTCCTGCTATCAAGTCGCCCTGAGCTGTAACCGCGAGCGAAATAACATGCGTTTGGTTTGTAGCAATCAACAGTGATGACTCCGGCTTTGCGCCCGCTGCGCGGACACGATAGAGCTTTCCGTTGTCGCCTGTGCCAACTGCCAGTGAGCCATCGGCAAGAATTGCCAGCGACCAAATGTATTTATCTGCGGGATCAAAATAGACTTCCGCGTGGCCGTCAGCAGTAATGCGGTAAACCTTGCCGTCGGGGGAGGTTCCCGCGTAGATCGCGCCGTCTCGAGCGGCCGCAAGCGCTGTGACATCCAACTCCGCGGCGTCATAAAACAAAGACCCGCGGCCCTCGGAAGAGACGCGATAGATTTTTCCATCGTGACCGGTGCCAAGATAAATATTCCCTTGAGCATCCACCGCACTCGACCAGACAAATGCCTGCTCGGTGTTGAATATCTCAGTAAGCCGGGGCGCCAGCATCAACATGCCGGTGTCGCTGATAGAAACGCCGCGCGCATCACCTTTGAGCAAGTCAGCGCGGCCACTCGTTTCCCAGATGATAGGTTGCCCTGAATAAGTTGCGGGGGCTGAGGCGGCAATGAAGAGCCATGCAGCAACAAAGGCCGTCAGATGTTTTTGTACTTTAGCTTGAAGCATATTTGGGTTCTAGTTTCCTATGTATTTGGCGTAGAGAGATCGCGCCATCTTGATTTCACTGGTGCCGCGGATAATCGAACGCGCGTCCTGAAAGACAGTCAACTCAAAGTCTCCCGTCCGAAAGCGCAAAAGATAGTCATTGAATTTAACCTCGCCGGTAACCCGGAGCCTTTCCGCAAGTTCCGCAAAGTCTATTTGCGTCGCTTGCGCCGGCGAAATCTGCACCGCATTTCGACCACACAATACCGCGGCAAAGTCTCCGGCAGCGGCTTCCAGCGTGGCGAAGTTTCCCCGGCCGCAGGTTGGACAGTCCGGCGACGGTGGGCCAGGGTTGATCTTCCGCCACTCATTTCGCCACACATCAAACTGCATCAACGAGCGGTGCAGGCTTTCGCTTTGCCCGGTCAACAGTTTTAAAGTTTCCGCCACCTGAACGGCCGCAACTACGCTAATGATCGGCATAATCACGCCCGCCGTATCGCACGTGGGCGCGCTAGCCGCAGGCGGCGCTTCTGCAAACACGCAGCGCAGGCAAGGTGTTTGATGCGGCTGAACGGTCATCGTTACGCCGTAGGATCCAACAGCCGCGCCGTAAACCCAATTGATTTCATGTTTGACGCAGGCATCGTTTATCAGATAACGCGTGGCGAAATTATCGGTCCCATCCAAAACCACGTCGCAGTCTTCTACCAACCGCTCGATGTTTGAGTGATTGACGTCTGCGATCTCCGGTTCAACTTCTATCTCTGCATTTATCTCACGGATGTGATTCGCAGCGGCAATCGCTTTGGGAATGCGCTCGGAGGCATCGCGCTCGGTAAACATTGTCTGTCGCTGAAGATTTGAAGCTTCCACAAAATCGCGATCGGCAATGCGAAGTTTACCCACTCCCGCCCGGGCGAGGCTCTCCGCCTGGGCAGAACCCAGCGCCCCACAACCGACGATGAGGGCACGCGATTGCAGCAGGCGGCGTTGGCCCGCTGCCCCGATTCCATTGAAAAGTATTTGCCGGCTGTAGCGTTCGTTCATCTTTCAAATCTCGGATTTCAGATCTAAGATCCTCTTCAGCCCTCGCTCAGCAGCTTCGTACATTACATCTTCCGGCGCCGCAGTGCCGGTCCACAGTCTGAATTGCTCGGCCGCTTGCGCCACCAGCATCGCCAAACCACCTAGCATCTCGCAGCCAGCCTCGCGGGCCTCCCGACAGAATCTTGTCTCAGTTGGATTGTAAACTAAGTCGTACGCTAAGCGCGCACCGCGAAGTTGTTGGGCGGTCGCAGGAGTTTCACTCTCAAACTGTCCTGCGGTTCCCAGTGGCGTCGCATTTATGACAACGTCAAAGCCTGCGAAGCTCGCCTCCGCAGGTTTCATCCAGGAGGCGCCAAAACGTTCAGCCAGCGCACTCGCCTTCGTCAAGTTTCGCGCAAAGAGCGTCGCCCGTGCGCCTGCTTGCCTGAGTCCCCATAACGCGGCGCTCGCCGCGCCTCCAGCTCCGATGACGGCGCAACGCGCGTCGCGCAGGTCACCGAACTTCTGCGCAAGAGGTTTGATGAAACCTGAAGCGTCGGTGTTATAGCCCTGCAACTCTTCTCCGTCGATTAGGATTGTATTTATCGCCCCGATCTCCTTCGCGGCCGGCTCAATCCAGTCGAGTTGCGCCATCGCAGTGGACTTATGCGGCGCTGTAACACTCAAGCCACGCACATTCCAATCGAGTTCACGCATACGCGGATGGATCAGGCGCGTCACGAAGGCATTGACGTCGCGCGTCTCAAACGGAATATAGACGGCGTTCGTTCCCGCCGCTGCAAACGCCGCATTGTGCAACTGCGGAGAAACTGAATGAGACACCGGTAGTCCAACCAACCCAAAAATCTGTGTCTGCTGATCGATCTTTTCAAGTCGATAGACTTCCCTTAGCTCGCGGGCAGAGACTTGTCCGGGAGCGGTTGCAGCCTCGTCCTTCAGCGAGGCGTAAGTTAAGAAAGCGCCGCGTGAGGGACCAAGAATGCGGGTCGCAATTCCTGCTGGTCCCATCGCGATGGCTATCATTTCTCGACCTTCCTGGCGCGCGCGTTCCAGCAAATGAAAAACGGGAAGACAATCGATTACGTCACCTGCCTGAACGGCAATTTTCAAAACGCGCGCGGGTGTGCTCGCCAGGCGGTCGTAGATCTGATCCAGATTCCTGGGCACGCCGCCAAAATCGTGCTGAGAACATATTGTCCGACTCCAATCAATCGGTAGCGGCAGTAAGCTCCCGTTTGAATTGAAAGCTTCCGCCAGGTCCAGTTCCACGTCGAAGAAACTTTCAGAGAAGATCGCGCCCGACCAAAACGCCTGACGCGTTTCATCATCAAGCTGGCGCCGGCCTCCCTGCTCCGCGGGCCGGAAAGTCAGAATCGATTCGCAAGCCGAATTCTCCAGAAGCTTCGTAATCAAACTTGCGCCAGTTTCGAGCTCGGTTGGCGCCAGACAATCGAGTCTCACTTCAATCAGATCACAGACCGCGGCAGCCGCTGCTATCGCTTCCTCAAGCGCGGCAACGTTTGGTTCACAAACTGAAATACAAATGCGCGGCTTTGATTGAGCGTCCATTAGAAAGACTCTGCGGGCTGTGTGCGGCGGTAATCCCCTGGGCGCTGCTTTAGTTGTGCTTTGGTCCTGTTGCAGGCGTGGTTATTTGGCGCTAGCTTGACTCGTCGAAATGTCGGGTGGGCGCTTCCGCGCCAAGATGCCGTGTTGTCCCTTCAGTCACTGACGGTGGCGGCGGCACCAGCTCGCCAGTGTTCGGCGTCGGCAACGCGTCAACATGCCGAGGAGGCATCATTGAAGGCTGACCCATAGTGCCCGGTAGAAACGCTTGTTTCTCACGTTCCTTGAGACGTATATACTGCGCGACGCCGGTGCCCATCATTGAAAATGCGGGTATCAGCATCCAGAACCACCAGCCTCTGCCCATGCTCGAAAACGCAAGCGCCATCGAGACAAGCAGGAATGCAATGCCCATGAAGACATTCTTGAAGGCATGATCGAGACTGGGCTCGCGCCGCCCATGCCGTTTGCGGCCGCGCCGGCTGTAATCGATGTCATCGTCCTCCCTCGCTTGCGGCAACTGCCCGGAAAGCGCGTGTGGGATCAGACTGATGTTGGCCCCGCAGGAGCGGCAAAAACTTGCGCCTTCCAAATTCTGAGTTGCACATTTAGGACAAAACATTCTTGCCTCCAATCAACCGCTCGCCTGAGGGTAGCAACAGCCGCGATCGCGGCCGAGTTTATTTTTCCGACTTGCGCGCAGTTCTTTGTCTGAGCGCTTCATATAAAATCACCCCGGCTGCAACCGAAACGTTAAGGGATTCTATCCGCCCGCGCAAAGGAATACGAACCAGGACGTCGCATCGTTCCCGCACAAGTCGATGCAAGCCGGTCCCCTCGCCCCCGAGAAACAGCGCGCTGGGCACCGTCCAGTCCCACTCGGTGTAATCGGAGGCGCCATCCGCCGCGGCGCCAATAACCCAGATGTTACGTTTTTTCAATTGCTCTATCAATTGGACCAGGTTTGTCACACGCGCCACGGAAATATGTTCGAGCGCGCCTGCCGCGGCCTTCGCCACCGTCGCCGTCAACCCCACGGCACGACGCTCCGGAATGAATACTCCACCTACGCCGGCGCATTCCGCGGTCCGCAAGATTGCCCCTAAATTGCGCGGATCCTCCACTGCGTCTAACCCGAGAACCAGCGGTGGGCTGGCGCTACCTACTTGCGAACTCAATTCATCGAGCAACTCATCGGCGTCGCGGTAACTCGCGGCGGCAGTCTTAGCAATCACTCCCTGGTGCATAACTCCCGGCAGAGCGCGATCCAGAGCGAGCCTGGGCGCGCGATGCACCGGCACCTTTGCTTGCTTTGCCAACTCCAGCAACTCTCGTAAACGTTCATGCCTGGCGCCTTCAACGATCGTGATCTGGTCCACCCTCTTACCGCCCGCACGGAGAGATTCGAGCACCGGAATGAGTCCGTAGATTGTGTTGACGGCATCGGACTGAGCGGAGGCTTGACCAGTGTCAAAATCCTCTCGCCCGTCAAATCGCGGACTAGCGATTCTATGTTTACCGCCCGGCCGTATGGGTCGAATCGGCTTACGCGTCGTCATCGGTTCTGGTCATGGCCTCGATCCGGAAGTGATAGCGAAGTCGCGAGTATCGCAAGAATTGCATTTCGTTGCTTAGTTCGGTAACGCTGCCGATGCTGTATTTTCCTGGTCGCTCGCGACGCCACCCGCTCGATTCGTTTTGTTGTTCGGAAGGCCATACGGCCTCCAGAGCTTTTCGCACGGAATTGAATGAGTCGTCGTATTCAGCCTGGGGAGCGTAATCACGAAAGAGTCTGAGTAGCGTCGAGATGTTTTCACCAGCCAGAAGACTCTTCCTGTTTTCAAGACACGAAAAATCAAAACCGTTAGCCGCGATGCGATAGGCGCTCGATTGCTTCCTGGTGTAAAAGTCAACGACGGTCTCATCAGTGACGAACTCACTTGCATCCAAAATGCGATTCTCAGCGCGAGCTCTTTCCTCTTTTAACTCGACTCGTCTGACGGTCAATCTACCGGCAACCAGCAACACGAAATCAGACCACGGAATGTGGATGGCTGGAGATTCAGGAGTTTGATACGCATATATTCCCGCATCATCGATTTCAAGCGCGCGCACTCTGGTCGGTCCCGTTACGTCCGTACCAGGTTCTGCATCTGCCACGATAAGCGTTTCAATTCCCATAGCGCTGAGCCGGCGTTGCACCAATGAAGCTTCGTCAATCGTGGCCGCGCGCGCCAGTGGGAGCGGCATCGCCGACAGCAGGATTAGCGCGAGGTCCGCCGGGCGCAAGCGCAAAAGATCGGCCGCCTCGCGCAGCCCGGCCTCGCCAAGATCGACGGGAGGATTTGCGAGTGGAGCCAGAAGGATGTTGTTATATCCCTGTTCCCATTTTTCCAGGGGCCGTAGCGCCGGCTTTTGCAAGTTGGGGGTGGTTTCGTTTAGCGGCAGAACCGCAGCGCAATATAAACAGTTGACTCGG
>JBGQJH010000046.1:0-10110 GCA_041498935.1 Pyrinomonadaceae bacterium
GGTTAACTCATTGAAGGCGGAAATGAGCTGGTAATAGCGCGCGTTGACTTCGCGCGAAACGGTCTGCAAGCGGCCCGAGCCGTCAACGTGTGTGACTGCCGGAATCTCAGCGCGACGTTCCGCCCTCACCTGGTAGACCATCAACATCGTCGGCGCTGGATGGCTCTGCTCGAAATAGTCCGCGGTGCGTTCTTCGAGGATGGATGGAGCAAACGGACGAAACGGTTCACGCTTCTTAATCCGGTCGTTGAGAATGTCCTTCATCTCCGCCCGGCGTGGATCTACTACGATTGAGCGGTTACCCAACGCTCGTGGTCCAAATTCCATTCGTCCCTGAAACCAGCCAACCACCAGCCCGTCGGCAATATCATACGCCGCGCGTTTGGCAACTTCGTTGTCGCTCAAAGTCTCAAAGGCGAGATTGCTGCTCTCGAGTTCAACGCAAATCTCATCACGGGTAAATTCCGGACCCGTACAAGCTCCCAGCATCACTTCGCTGCGCAACTGCTTCAGAATACCGTTATGGATTTCATAACACACCCCCAGCGCCGTACCGCTGTCGCCGGCAGCGGGTTGCACATAGACGCGACGGAATGGCGTGTTGAGCAAAATCTTGCCATTCATTACTGAGTTGTAAGCCACGCCGCCGGAGAGCCCGAGATCAGTGAGACCTGTTTCCGCGTGCAGGTGATTCAAAACGTGAAACCCGATCTCTTCCAAACGTAGTTGCAGGCTCGCGGCGATGTCCCGCTCGCGATCAGTCAAGGGCGCGCCTGGTTCGCGCGCCGGCCCAAACAGGCGTGCGTAGGACTCCGAGTAAATTTGCCCAATAACCGGGGAGCCCTCGTTCCAGGTCATGTCAACGCCTTCAGCGTGATGACGAAAGTAATCAAGGTTCAGACGAAACTGCCCGCGTGCTTCGGTTCGAATGATGTTGCGAAACTCTTCGATATAACGCGGCTTGCCATAAGGCGCGAGGCCCATCACCTTGCCCTCATCGCCGTAATGAGGGAAGCCAAGGAATTGTGTGGTGGCGGTGTAAACGATTCCGGTCGAGTGGGGATACTCTACCTGGTCTAACACCCTGATCGAGTTCCCTTCTCCCACGGCCCACATCGTCGAGACGAAGTCTCCGAAGCCATCGATCGAGAGCAAGGCGGCGCGGTCGAAGGGTGAAACATAAAACGAGCTGGCCAGATGGGCGCGATGGTGTTCTATGTTATGAAACTGCGCGCGCAAACTGCCTTTCGCCGCGCCCAGCGCGCGGACCAGGTCGTCCTTGAGGTCGCGAACCTTCGCCGCGTTGTTTAGCCGGTCCTTGACCTGAGCGAATATCCCGGGGCCACGCTTCTTCCCATTACTTCCGTTCTCTTCTCGACCATTACTCCAGTTCTCTTCTTCCCCTTTACCCATTCCCCTTGTCCCCGGTTCCCCTATTCCTATCGTCTCCACCGCCCACTGCCTGCTTTGTTTTGCTGCGCGTGACGCTGCGAAGAGAATTTTCTTATGCAGGTGGGCGGATGGATCGCGCGAAACGCCGACGTGCGCGACCTCTTCAATTCCAATCCCGGCTGCCCGCAAACAGTAGCGCACAGATTCCGCGGGAAAACCCGCACAGTGCTTCACGCGATTAAAGCGTTCTTCCTCTACGGCCGCTACGATTCGTCCGTCCTTGATTAAGGCGGCGGCGGCGTCGCCGTGATATGCGTTGATGCCGAGAATGTACATGTTAGGAATTTCGGATTGCGAATTGCGAATTGCGGATTGGAAGAATAATTAGCCGCGGATCAACGCGGGTTCACGCGGATTAGGTAACAGCACTCCCAGCCATTCGCTTCTTTGCGTCCTCGTCGTTCTGATCCGTGTTATCGGCGTTCGTCTGCGGCTGATTGTGGTCTTGCTCTGACCTTTCCGATTCGCCGAGATCGTGGCCTATTAAATAAAGCGACAACATCAACTCAGCCAGCGCGCGTTGAAAAGCGTAATAGAATCCCGCCCAACCATCCCGGATTCCGCCACGTACGATCAGGCAGTAGAAGAGCATCGCCGGCGGAGCCACGATGCGCCAGCGCCTTATTCGATCAGTCCAACTCAACCCTTCCGGGTCTGAGGAGAGCAGCTTACTGGCCTCCAGTTGAGTGTAACGTGACTGCGCTTCCAACCAGCGACTAAACGGCTTGCGGTCATCGTGAAGAATTGGGGAATAAAGATTCTCGGTTTTGCCCTCAAGGACCAGTTTATGCGTATGACCATCCTGAAGGTAAGCAGCATTACTACGACGATAGAGCACCGCCACGGGCGGATAGACTCCACTGATAAGTCGCTTACCACTTACGCAGTAGATGAACCTCGCTCGGTAGGCTTTGAGATCCGGCTCCGGGGAGAGCGTTTCCACCTCTGCCAGGAACTCGTTGGTCAAAACGTAGTCGGCATCCAGTCCCAGAACCCATTCTGAGCTAATGGCAGTTTCGGTAAGTCCAAAGGTCCACTGGTTCGCGTGTGAATCAAACTCTCTCTGGTAAACCCTCACCTGCGGAAAACTCGAAGCGATCTCAAGGGTATTGTCATCACTGAAACTGTCGACAACCACTATGTCGTGCGCCCAGCCCAGCTGCGCCAACGTGCGGCCGATGTTGGGCCCCTCGTTGTAAGTCAGAATCAATGGCGTGATGTTTTCTAACATCGACTCAATCACTCTTGCGCCCGTGGCAGATCATATTTTTCCAGAGCCAGGGAGCGCGCCCGTAGAAACTGAAGTTAAGATCGACGAGACCGTGGCTTTCCATCAATTGCGAGAGCGTTTTCACGCTGAAGAATTTGATGTGGCCGCCATCCTGGAGCACGGTGAAATGCGCGTCCATCTTTCCGGTCACACTCAAAACAAGATTTTTTAGATAGCCGTGATAGGGGGTTCCGAGAAGTACGTGTCCAGCCGGCTTCAATAAGGAAACGGCCGCACTAACTAAATCTCCGGGACGATAAAAGTGCTCAATGGCATCGCTGGAGATAACCAGGTCAAATGGCTC
Source organism: Pyrinomonadaceae bacterium (assembly GCA_041498935.1). Lineage (GTDB taxonomy): Bacteria > Acidobacteriota > Blastocatellia > Pyrinomonadales > Pyrinomonadaceae > PSRF01. The sequence goes on from JBGQJH010000046.1 coordinate 3,027, forward strand.
GAGCGCCAAACGCTGAGGCAAACTCACATCGATAAGAGAGCAAATGAACTGCGCCTGCGGATGACTCTTGCTCGCTATCCGAGTACCGCTCTCAGAGGCGTCTACGCCAACGACCTCGTAGCCGAGCGTGGCGAGGCGGCCAGTGATGTATCCGTTTCCGCAACCCAGATCACAAATGCGGTTAAGGTTTTCGAGCGCAGTCACGCGCTTAACAATAGCTTCCGCCAGACCGACGCCCGATTCACCGTCCGCGGCGGTGGCGGAGTTCCATTCAAATTCGCTATAAGGCAAGGTCGACATGAAACTGTATTAACTAACTCTTCGCCGCCGAGATTGCGGAGTACATTTCATTGAGGCGAGCAGCTACACGTTCACATGAGAATTCCCTTGATAGAGTTTTTCCCGCCTGGCCGCGCCGCGCGCGTTCGGCTTCGCAGCTCAGTGCCTCCGCGAGCGTTGCTTGGATCGGCATTATTTCCACGGGCGCGATCCAGCCCGCGCCGGCAGACTCGATCTCAGCCGCCAAATTTACGTGCGGGCTTACCAACACCGGCACGCCGGCCGCGAGCGCCTCCATCACACACAGCCCAAAGTTTTCATGATATGAAGGCAGCGCCAACAACGAAGCGCGACGCAGGAAAGCAACCTTCTCGTCGCCCTCGAGCCAGCCTGGAAACAAAACAATATCTTCTGCCTGATAGGCTGAGACCTTTTGCTTCAGAGCCTGCACATACTCGTCCGGTCCTTCGCCAGCGAGCACCAGTTTCCAATCCTTGAAGTCTTTCTGCCCGACCAGCGACACGAAGGCATCGACAAAAACATCCAGTCCTTTCTTGGGATGAAGTCTCGAAAGCACCAGCACGTAGGGATGACCGCTGAGATCGGTCAACTTTTCGAAAAGTATTTCATTACCGTTTGCGCGTGCGGGCAGGTTGGTTTCAACGCTCAGCGGAATGACCCTGCCGTGATTCAAACCCAGCGACTCTTCGGCGGCAGACTGCTCAGCCCTGGCGGTGTAGTGGACGGCGGCGGCCGCTTGCAACATGCGCTTGCCTGCAACCTGCCAAAACAGAAACTTGCGCAAGGGCTTTTGTTTCATGCTCCACGGATCGAGCGTGCCCAGCGGCCTGACAACGTAAGGGACACGATGTTTGCGGCAAGCGCTCGCCGCGGCTATGCACGCATGATTGAAAACTGCGTGAATGTGAACGACGTCAAATTTGTTGACGTTTGCATTGAGCCAAGTGGCCAGCGGTTTCGAATACTTGAACGACTCGCCCCACTGTAAGGGGAAGAACATTGTGGGAACACCTTTGTAATAGTTTCGAGTTTCGAGTTTCGGGTTTCGAGTGAAAGGCTCATTGTTGGTGCTTTCATAGTCGCGTGCGTCGGAACACGTCAGACTCGAAACTTGAAACTCGGAACTCGAAACTTGATTGTTCGAACTCGAAACTATTCCGTGGTCCGTGGTGGCGATCATCACCTCGGTTCCCTGCTCCTGCAGTGAGCGGCACATGGGAATGATCGCGTGGCCCGGTCCGCCTGAGCGTTCAGAGACTGATGGTATGACGTGAAGAACTCTCATATAAAAAACGAGGAACAGTTTCGAGTTTCGGATTTCGAGTTTTTGTTCCGATGCACAGTTATTAGAACTGTAACTAATTACCCATGAAGCGCAGGAAGCGTCGGGCTAACGGAAATCTAGTCAGACTTTGAAGAACTCGAAACCCGAGACTCGAAACTCGAAACTGTTACTCACCACTCATCACTACGTCGTTAATTTCGCACCACTTTGCCAGGACATAGAGCGACCAGGGCCGCGACCAACCCACGCTGGCGGGCGATCGTTGAAAGCCTTCCCACACCTGCGCCACGCCTTTGCAGTCCAGCCCACTCCGGTTGAGCCGTTCGCTGTCCTGGAATGTATTGGAGATGTCATTACGCAGACCCAGTCGCATCCACTTTTCAAATGGCAGAGTGAATCCCATCTTCGACCACTCGAGAAACCTTGGCGGCAGCAGGCCACCAAGAACGTCAGCCAACAGCGGCTTCGGCCGGCTGCCGTTGAGTTTCCATTGTCCCGGCAACTCGAGCGCATAACTAACAACCTCTGAATCAACGAACGGTACGCGCACTTCCAGCGAGTGTGCCATGCTCATGAAATCCGTGTCGCGCAGGAGCGTGTTGGCCATGTAACCCTGCATTTCGAGCCGGGAGATCTCGTTCACGGTGTCAAGTTTCGAGTTTCGAGTTTCGAGTTTCGAGTCTCCCTGTGCTGACTGTCTGTCTATGTGCTTGACGTCTCCGTCTGACTTTGAGTTCAAATCCGAAATCCGAAGTCCAAAATCCGAAATTCTGTCGATCTGTTGGGACGAAAAGAGCTGACGTGTGATTGCATACACATTGGCAGGACTGCCATCGCTCTCGGCCAGTTGCCAGAACTTCTTGCGCCGGACAGAACCGTTTAGCTGCGCCTTTCCGATGCGCGCGGCAGAGCGAAGCAGCTTGCGCGAGATTCCCGACGTCTCCTTCAGCCGCAGCGCGCGTCGAAAGGTTGAATAGCCGGCAAATAATTCATCGCCTCCCAAACCCGACAGGGCCACAGTTACGCCTTGTTCCTTCACTGCCCTGGCGACGACAAAGGTGTTCACTCCGTCCATCGTCGGCTGGTCCATGGCGGCCAGCGCCGCCGGCAACACTCCCAGGAGTTGGTCCTCCGTTAGATGAATCTCGTGATGGTCAGTCTGAAACTGTTCGGCGACGAGGCGCGAATGTGGCGCCTCGGAAAACTGTGCCTCGTCAAAAACGACGCTAAAGGTTTTAGGCTTTTCCTTAGTCACACGGCTCATCAACGCGACCAGCGCGCTCGAGTCCATGCCTCCGGAAAGAAACACACCCAGAGGCACATCGCTCACGAGATGCAGCCGAACTGACTCAGTCAGCTTTTGCCTCAGGACCGCGACCGCCCCGTTCCTATTCTCTGCTCTGTGCAACCTCTGTGCTCTCTGTGTCTCTGTGGTGAAGCTTTCGCCTTTCAGGTTTGCAAATTCGCAATCCGAAATCTGCAGTCCGGAACCCGCCTGTCGCACGCGCAGATAATGGCCGGGCAGAAGTGACCAAACCCCGTCGATGATGGTAGTCGGCGCCTGAGTTGAACCGTATTCGAGATACGACGCGAGACCTGCAACGCTGAGTTTTCGATCCACCAGACCCGTCGCTAAGAGCGCTCTGACCTCTGAAGCGAAAAGGATCTGAGTTGCATGTCCAACGTCCAATGTCCAACGTTCATCTGCTCCGGGAAGACTTTGGACATTGGACTGTGGACTTTGGACGTTGTTCGCTGAGTAATACAGCGGCTTAATGCCAAACCGATCGCGAGCCAGCACCAGCTCCTCTTGCTTAGCGTCCCAGATCGCAAGAGCAAACATGCCGCGCAGTTTTGCAAAAGCAGCAACGCCCCAGGCCCGGTAAGCTCGCAGCACTACCTCCGTGTCAGTGTTAGATTGCCAGGGCCCAAACCTGTCACCTATCTCTGCTCGCAGTTCGCGGAAGTTGTAGACTTCGCCGTTGTAGGTAATCGTTAGTCCAGCCTCTTTATCGTGCATTGGCTGGTGACCAGCAGCGGAGAGGTCGATGATCGCGAGCCGAGTGTTACCCAGGGCGACCTGAATTTCGGATTTCGGATTTCGAATTTCGAATTGGGTTGGTTCCTGATTGGTTTCTGCTGATTTCAAATCCGACTTCCGCATTTCGAAATTCGAAATTCCCTCGTCATCAGGGCCACGATGACCGAGGGCGCCATTCATCCGCTCAACCGCCGTTCTGAATCCCGAATTTCGAAATTCGAAATTCGAAATTCCTATGATTCCGGAAATGCTACACATTGGAAAACTCTGAAAGCATCGAGCCTGGTTCCGCTTCCTTGACGGAAGCATCCGAAAACAATGCTGCTAACAGCCGCTCCTGAAAATGCCTGGCCGTGTAGTTCTCTTCATAGCGACGGCGCGCCTGAGCAGACCATTGCTGCCACTCCGGCCCGTTCGCAAGCAGACGGCAAATCGAATCCGCCAACTCACCCTCATTGTCTGGATTCGCTGCCAGCCCGGCTTCGGGTGGATTTACAACTTCCCGCCCGGCGTCCAGCGTGCTAACCAGGCAAGGGCGTCCCACTCGCATCGCCTCGAGATAGACCAGGCCGAAGCCTTCGCCGCGACTGGGCATCACCAGACAACGAGACTGTTGCAGAAGCTCCTGCTTAATTTCCTCTGAAACAAGACCCCAGAATCGCACCTGCCTTTCCAGCTTTAGCTCAACTACTTGCCGTTCGAGATCATTGCGCAGGTCACCGTCGCCCACAATCCACAGCTCCGCTCCCGGCGTTCCTTGCAGCACACGAGGCCAGGCGTTGATTACTTCACGATGTCCCTTGTAGTCCTCATCCCTGGAAAGGCGGCTCAACATCAACGCAGCCGGCCTGGGTGAAGGGTCAGGTGTCTCGCCAGGAAACGGGTTTCCTATCCCGAGAAGGACTGTCTGATGCGGCTTGCCTTCATATTCGCGATTGAACGCAAGAAAGTTACGCCACGTGTGATCGCTGATGCTGAGGAACAGATCCACTTTTTCCATTTGTTTCTTTGTAAGCCAACTCTGCTCTCGCCATGCTTCGATTCCGAGCAACATCAACACAACCCGCACCTGGGAAAAGCGAAAGAATGGAAGTAGACGAAGAAGACCGAGGTGCCAAACGAATACCAGGTCGTGCGGCCACTTTCTACTCAGCGCCCTGTAGATCGCTTTCCTTTTTGAGTTGACTACAAACGTCTCAGGATCGCGCGGTGATTTAGCCGAGTTGCCATTAGAGTTCCCAGCCCCGTTGCCGCCTACGTAACTAAGAAGAGTCGCCAATTCTTCAGTGTGTTCGGTTACAGCACTCCAGGCAATATTTGCGCTAGCCTGCGCTCCGCCGATGGCGTCGGTCCCAAAATACGGAAAAAGACCCAACACTCTGCTTTGTCTAAACTTCATTTCGGTGCCAATAGCGCCCGTGAGTTCAAGGCCCTGGGAGATTTGTCAGAACGGCGTGAGCGCAATCCCTCAATCCGAATTATCGGCAACATCACAACCAGAGTAACGACGACCTGTTGCAGTATCCCGCCGACGTATTGGGCTATCTGCGATTCGACGGCGAGAAATTGCGGCAGCAGGATCACGCCGATCCCGGTCATTAGCGCCCCGGAAGTTTTCGATAGAAAAGTTTTCTGGTAAAAGTCGAAGAAGACGCCGGCCAAAAACATGATGCCCACCACCCCGGCCCAACCAAAGCTCATGAAGCCCTCCGTCAACAGGCCGACAGAAATAGAGACATTACCAAGATCCTCTTCTGAAGTTAGACCGTAAGCTACCTGGTAATATTGATTTGCCTCGCTCATAGAAGGCTTGTCTGGCCATATAAATCTGGGAATCCAGGTAATAGCCATATATGAATAGAGCCGGCCGTACTGGTAAGGAACCACGGAGGGCGTGAGTTCAACTACATTCGCCGATTGGTTGAGAAGTGAGACTCGCGAAACGCTGGGGTTGAGTGCTCGACGGAAGCCTTCGCCGCTGCTATCGCTAAGGGCTTCATTCCATTTATCAAAGGAGTTCTGCGCCCAAAATGCGACGCGCTCAACCCGGCTTCCCTGCTCTTGTTGGGCACCAATTTCGCCACCCTGCCAGTAGGTCCTACGAAACTCGTCTTTCCCGACTTGAAAAAACAACGTGAACATCACCACGAAGACCAGCGCCCAGCGAGGCACCCGTCGCCGCTCCATCAGGTATATGGCGCCGCAGATAGCTAAGATTGAAGCCGACACTCCCAACCAGCCGGAAGACAGTCCTCCTACCAACCTCACGATCAGGAATCCGAGAATGAGAACCTTGTCACCGACGCTGCTTTGTCCGCGAATAAAATTACGAAATAGGATCGCAAAGGCCAGGATGGGAATGACGGACACCAGGATGCTTACAAGTTGTCTGCCACCTTCGCCGGCGAGGTGAGCCGGCGTGTCGGATAAGCTAAGCAGGCTGCCAACAATCAGGACAGCCCGGACGTAGTTTAGTTTCGAGTGTGTCAATTCCAGCGACAACTGCGCACGCGGCACAATAAACCGCGCAATTCCCGATCTCATTCCCAACCACAGAGCGCAGACGCCAGTCAAAGCCATCAGCAATGCAAGGGTGATCGTACTTTGCGTCAGTTCATGCCCAACCGGTTCGAAGATAGTCGAGAAGACGTGGTCCTCCAGGAAGAGTGGCACCGAGTAGTACAACCAGTACATGAAGGCCAACATGGCAAAAACCGGCAGGGCCTCGCGACCTCCGCGGCGCCAACTGAGATAGGCTTGCCACGGCAGAAGCAACAACACAAACGCAATCACCAACTGCGCCAGCGAAACTTCATTGAGGCGCGCCAGATAGAGCAGCGAGGTGGTAACCAATGGGACTCCTAGCACCCAGACAAAAGGATTGAGCCGCATTTGGGAAGGAAGGTTCTTCGCAAAAGGGTTCATCTCGTTACCGTCTCCACTGCCTGGACAATGCGATCAACTGCGACGCTCACTGTGTATTTTTGCGCTTGCTTTCTCGCCTGGCCCCGCATCCAGTTCATCTGTTTCCTGTTCGCAGCAAACTCGGACAATAAAGCTCCCAGGGCCTTAGTATCTCCTACTGAGAACACCGCGCCGGTCTCACCGGTGATTACCATGTCAGGTCCACAGCCGACCTTGTCACTCACGAAACACGGCACGCCGCAAGCCATGGCCTCGTTAACCACCAGACCCCAGGTCTCACCACCATCAGACGGCAAGATGAGGGCCTCCGCCGCAACATAAGCAGTGGACACTTGCGACTGGTTTAGAAATCCGGCGAACTTAATCGGAAGTTGGTTGTTTCTGACAACTTCCTCGCAGGCGCTCCGCAGCGGGCCGTCGCCCACCATTAAACCCGCAACTTGTGAACCGCTCTTTGCTGCTTCGCCGACAGCCTGCACAAAGTCCAGCGGCCGCTTCTTATCAATAAACTTTCCGGCAAAAAGAAAAACCAC
>JBGQJH010000047.1:0-10099 GCA_041498935.1 Pyrinomonadaceae bacterium
GCCACCTTCTGAGCCGATCAGGTACTGGTAGACGGCGCTTAAATCGTCGTCAACCGGCGCAATCGACTCAATGTTGATTTCCCCTTCGGCCACAACCTCATTAAGCAGCAAATAAAAACGGTCCGCATCTCGTGTCTTAATAAAGAGCCCGAGCCGATCGTCATGAAGCCGCGCCTCGACCACGTGGTCCTTATCAAAAACTCGCGCGGCAAGTTTCGAGGGCTTATCGCAACGAATGAGGATCTGCATCGGGTGCTCTTCCATCTCGTCGCGCACGCCATGGACATTCCCTTCCGCAACCACGTAGCCGTTATTCAGTAGAATTACGCGGTCCGACATCATGTCCACTTCATGCAGGATGTGGCTCGAGATGATCAGATGCAAACCTTCGGCTGCGAGTTTGCGAAAGAGCGCAATCGTTTCGGCGCGGACCATTGGATCCAGCCCATTCAAAGGCTCGTCGAGGATCAATACCGCTGGTTGATGGGCAATCGCCTGAGCGAGTCGGATGCGCTGGCGCATCCCCTTGCTGTAGGCAGCAATCTTTCGATCGGCCGCGTCGAGCAAACTTACGCGTTCCAGCGCCGTGACGGTGAACTCTTCCGCTTTCTTCCGCTCGAAGCCATGCACGAGCAGAAACGACTTGATGAATTCCCTTCCCGTCAGTCCCCGGGGGAAAGAATCAAACTGCGTGCAATAACCAAGCTTGCGGAAAAGCTGCTCCGGCTGGTCCGTCGGTGTATCAAGAATCGTGATCTGGCCGCGACTGGGACGAAGCAGTCCGGTCATCAAGTTCATTAACGTCGACTTGCCCGCCCCGTTGGGCCCGACGAGACTGGTGATGCCCGGCGCAATCTGCAGACTGACGCGGTTGACCCCGAGAATCTCTCCGTAAAACTTGGAGACATCATCGAAGACGATGGTCGAATTTCGGATTTCGGAATTCGGATTTCGGGTTTCTGAATTCATTGTAATGTTGCGTTCATTTCATTAATGAAGGCCGGCCATAGGATTTCATTGTGATAGCGCAATTACCTTCAATAACGGAGCTGGTCAATGTGTTCTGATAAATTCGAAATCCGAAATCCGAAATTCAGCGCACTACTTCGTACGCCTTGACCTTTCTTGAAAGCAGCGCCAGACAAATAGCGCAAACCACAAACAGCGCCAACCACGACGCCCAGAGCGGTGGCTCATTCATAACAATCTCGCGCGCGACGCGGCCGTCGAAATCTGTGATGTGGCCGCTAGTTTGCAGAAAAGTTCCAAAGAGCCCCGCCGTAACATTTTTCATCAGCGCGCCCAGGCTGATGATGTTGCCCCAGTGCGTCAGGAAAAGGTTGTTTATTACCTCTCCGAATACTGACGGAATAAAAAAGATGCCCAGCAGTGCCGCGCTGGCAATGACCCGCCATTTCACCAGGGCCGACACCGCTTGTGAAAGCAACGCCAGCAGCAGAATCCAAACGACGCTGCCAATCAAGATCGCGCTGGCAAGCCACAGGTTGTCTACAAACCAGCTCGCGCCCTCAAGGTATGACTGAAACAAAAATAACAACAATTGCGGGACCCACGTGATCGCTGAAAGCAAAATCAGCAGGACAGACATTTTCCCCAGCACATACTCAGCGCGCGAAAACGGCCGGCACAAATAAAGCGGCAGGGCATTGTTTCTTAGATCCCGCGCCACCAGCGGCGGCCCAACCAGCAACGTCACGAAGAAGGCAAACCCGCCTTGCAGGTTCACAAAGGTCTGGAAGAAAGAAGCATCAATCGGAATCAGTTCTCTGACGTTTACCTTCAAGATCGCGAGCGCGTTAACATTATGGTGGAGATAGATGAGAATCGCCTCGACCAAGAGGGGAATAAAACAGACTACAAAGAAAGCCGTAAATAGTTTCGACTTGAAGACGTCGCGAAAGGCGTGGCGCGGGATCACCAGAAACCGGCTCCATTCAGGAGTCAGCTTGCCGAGATACTGCTTGTAGGTGTGCTCATAAACCGCCATGGCCGTTCTCCATCGCTTTCAGGAAGATGTCTTCCAGAGAATCGCGCTTGTAACTCAGCCGCCTGATTTGCACGTCAAGCTGGGACGCGATGCGATAAAGATCCCGCACCTCGACGCCCTCGTGTAACACCAGCTTCACCCGGGTGTCGCCCGTCAGCGCATATTCGCAACCGAGCGCGCCAACGGCTTCGGCAAACTTGTTTTGATCGCCACGTGTTTCCAGCAGCAAAAATTTGCGATTAGCCTTGCGTTCTTCCTCGAGGTTGCAGTAAACGGCAAGACGGCCTTCTTTCAGAATCAGGATTTCCTCGCAACACTCTTCAACGTCACGCAGCAAGTGCGACGACAAAACGATATTGGCCTTGCCGCTGTCGCGAATCTCGCGCACCAGCCGGATCATTCGTGCACGAGCGGGCGGGTCGAGACCGTTGGTTGGCTCATCGAGGAAGATCAGCCGTGGGCCATGAACGATTGCCTGCGCCAGTTTGGCAAGCTGCTTCATGCCCAGAGAATAAGTGTCGAGACTGCGGTAGCGCGCTTCGCCTAAGCCCACATAAAAGAGAGCTTCGTGAGCGCGCTCGAGCGCGGCTTCCGAAGGCAAGCCGGATAACTCAGCCATCAGCCGCACGAAATGCACGGCGCTCATCTTGGCGATATACGAATCGCGTTCCGGCATATAGCCTACTAATGATCGAATTCGTTTCGCCTCACTAGTAATGTCCTGGCCGAAGATGTGGGCCGTGCCTGACGATGGGGAATGGAATCCGAGCAGGGTGTGAATCAGCGTCGTCTTGCCGGCGCCGTTGGGACCAAGTAAACCGATGGCGCGTCCACGTAGTTCGCCTTGAAGACTTTGCAGAATTGGGCGACTGCCAAACTTGACACTGAGATCATTGAGGTCGATGACCGGGGCGAAATTAGCAGGATCGCGAAGGCTTGCTTGATCGCGAGCGATTGGCTGTTCGGGGATCGTTTCGGCTAGTGCCATCTTGCAGACTTTATATCCGTCTTCTGATAATTCCAAACAAAAGCGAGCCCGAAGGCCGTACCCATCAGCACGAATGCACCGATGAATGCAAACGCTTCCGCGGCCCCTAAAGTTCTACCGATTGCCAAAATTCCGATCAAAAAAACCGGAAGGTTGAGAATCAACGCGGAGGCCACTGGAAAAAGCGCCGCCGGCCGGCAACCGCCGAGGCGCTTGCGTAACCAGAACAGGGATGGAGCATACGCCAGCGAGAAGACCAGCGCTGTAACGATTAGAGAAGTGATGGTCGCGCCTTTGAGGTCTGACGCGCTGAAGCTCCCCCCTTCCGCAAACAGGAACATAAGCAGGATCATCGAGAGGCCAACCAGCCAGGAGCCAAGCGAGATGGAGATGAGTTTCATGACGTGACGTCAGTTCCGAGTTCCGAGTTCCGAGTCTCAAGCTTTTAACTCGAAACCCGGAACTCGGAACCCGAAACCTCCTATTTCTGTTTAAGTCCTTGCTGAAGAATGTGTTGGATTTCGAAAGCATTTGGCCCGCCCAGCAAAGTTGCCGGACTTAATCCAAATGGCCCACCTTCAGTGTTGGCAGCGAAAGTTATGCTATCGCCCTGCGCGTAGGCATAGGCCAGGGTTGGCGGCATCTCGGCAGCCATTGCCTTGATTGCCTGTTGCTGCTCCTGCGGCAGATTGCCGGCGGAGTTAGCGATCCGTTCCGCAAACGGCTGCACCAGCGGCGCCAGGTTGTGATAGAACACCGCCGAAAAGTTGGCGTTGCCATCAGCCGGTAAACCAGCCGTGAAACGAGACGAGCGCAGCAGCGTGTAGCCCTGCTCCTGGGCCTGTACCGACCGCGCAACCATCGCGCGGCTGGGGCCCATCACAACGTAGCCATTGACATAGGTGTAGTTCACTTCCACTCCGAAGTCGGCGGATCTCAGCGTGTAGTAGGTCCGGCCGGATATGTCCGCACGATCCCAGACGAGACCGGTCTTGCCAAACTTTGCGGCCTCTTTGTTGACTTCGCCGACAACGCGTTCAAGCGTTTGCTGCAGGTGCTCCGGGTCATTTACTTCAAACACCATCTTCCACGACGGCGTCGGCAGAATTGGACCGTCAATCGCGAAGGCAAACTCTCCGCCCAGCGGCGCCGCGATGTCCTTGCGAATATCCAGGCCGTGATCTGCCTGCTCCTTGTCGAGGTTCTTCCGCAAGTCAGGCGACACTGTTTCAAGCACGCCCAACAAATCATCAACTAACTTTACCGGGTCTTTGACGACAAAGCCTGCGACCACATTGGCGTCCGGCGAAATGTATTCGAGTGAACCCATCGGACCAGGCGCCGCGAGCCACGAAGGAATCCCGCGCTGCGCTTCATTGAAAGACACGGTCGCCTGAGTGTGCGTCTTGCCTTCAGCACTCTTCTGATCAAGCACGAAATACTTGAGGTTGAGGATGCCGAGCTGCTTCAGGGCGCTTTCGCGCTGCTCGCCGCCGGCGCCCTTCGTCAGCCCAGGCTTCGTCTTCTCAATAAGACGCTCAAGATTAGCGGCCACCACCAGGCCCGCGCCCTCCTGATAAACCTGGGCAATGCGATTGTGGAATGCCGTTCCGGTAAAGCTGCTGGTTGCGCCCTTCTGAACGATGGTCGCCAGATCCTGAAGCTGATGGAGCTTGGGACTTGCCGCAAACAGATCGTTTTGAATCCAAACGTACAGCTCGTCTTTCTTCCCGGGCTCAGTCGCCGCTGGCGTCGCAGTCAGAGGATCCTGCACGAAGCGAATCACCGGGCGATTTTGGCTATTGGCCTGCTGGTTACCTGCATACTTCGCAATCTGCTGCTCTACAAACTGCTGGAAGCCGGCGGAGTTCTTGAGTTCCGCGAGCACGAGTGGAGCAACCGGCTCACCCTTGTCGTCCATCGAGACTGAGACAGCGATTTCGTCTCCCAGGTAATCGCCAAATTCACGAATGCTGCCGATGACCTGATCCACATTAGGACCGCGATGGCCCGCTTGTTCCTTCTCCCACCATTCACGGAGCGCGGCATTCTGGTTGATGCGCTCCTGCATGATGCGGTGCGACTCAACGATGGTCGAGGTCAGGTTAGGCAGTGCCGCGTAGACAATTGTGTTTTCGGGCATCAAATCGAGCAGATGAGTTGAATTGCGAACTCCCGGCTGCGCAACTTTGCCCAACTCCTTGTTAAGCGAAGTGAAAGCCGCCAGCATCTCGGCATAACGAGCAGCCTTCCGACTCCACGCTACTTCGTCCTTGACCGGAATCATCTCGATGGCGGAACTCGTACTGGCCTGCTCTCCGCCATGCAACACTCGCTCGCTGCCGGCGTGGTCCATGTGGACTTCACCTTCAATCACCGATACACGCGAACCCTTGGTGCCACTGTTAACGGAAAACACCGTGCCCGTAACCGACAGGTGCGAATCTCCGGTTTCGACGAAAAGATGTTGCTTGCCTTGCTTCGCAGCTTCGACGACGATCGCGCCCCGGTTCAAATGAATCGTTGTGCCCAGCGAATTCTTGCTTAGGGAAAACTCGGAGCGGTCCTTCATTTCGATGACTGAGCCATCACCCAGCCGAACGAAGGCGTGCGCGTCTTTCGCCGTGCGAATGCGGTCGCCTTTTTGCAGCTTCGCGCCGGAAGTAACGGGCGTGCTGCGCGTGTCAGCAATCTGATAGACCGGTCCCTCGGCAGCCTGCACGGTCGCCTCAAGATCTCCGCCGAACGGCAAACGCTGAATAAACGGAAGCGCGATAAGCCCGACGCCAATGATCAGGGCCGCGGCGATTCCCCATCGCAGCACAACAGGCTGAATGCTGTAGCGACGGGTGACGGCGGCCTTCTTCACGGGCGCCATTCTGCGCGCGCGCGCATCCTTCATCGCCTTGCGGCAGGGGATGCACTCATGCGTGTGATCGACCAGCAGCAGTGAACGAGCTTCAGACAAACTGTCGGTCAGAAAGGCAGGAATGAGCGACTGAAAATCAGCGCAGCTTCCGATTCTTTCGCTCGCTACCGTGTCCGTCCTATTTCGCCCGGAGGCTTCCGCAGCCAAACGCGCCCAAACACGCTCAGCTGCTTCGTTAACCACCGCCGAATCGATCTGCTCGTTCCGTATTTCGCTGGTAGCGTTGTCGAGGATTGCGTCAAGATCATTATTGCTTTTCATGATGTTTCTCCAGATAGTGCCCAATTTCCTTTCGTAGTTTTGTACGAGCGCGATGTAGCACAACTCCAACCACCATCTGCGACGTGTCAAGCATCTTCGCGATCTCCTGGTTGTCGTAACCTTCGTAGTAACGCAGCACAAACATCTCGCCGGCTGTTTTCCCCAGGCGAGCTACCGCCTGGCGAAGCAGCGTTTGCAGCTCGCGGTCAGCGTGTGCCGCCTCCGGATTTTGAAATCTGCTTTCAAGCGCCTCGGCTTCTACGTCGCCGAGTCCGACCGATTTCGCCCGGCCGCGGCTGCGCATTAGATCGAGCGACGCATTGATGGCCGCCCGGGACAGGTAAGCTTCCGCGTTTTCCGAGAGGTCGTAATTCTCTCTGCCTTTAACAAGCCGCAGGAAAACAGTCTGCAACACGTCTTCAGCATCGGCCGGGCTACCGGTGATGCGACGAGCGGTGCGAAACACGCGGTCTTGATATGACTGGAAAAGCGTTTCCAGCTCCGTTTGACGGTCATTGGGAGGTTCGGTGACTAATCTCAATGGTTTAGTGGCTGCCTGCACTGGATCCTCCTGAAAATCGTCTCCACCTTAGAAACGAGCCACAGAAGGAATTATTAACAGCGGTGCAAAGATAAGTTGAATCCGCTCTCTTTGGAAGGCTTTAAGCGAGCAAGTAATTAGGCAAGTCACATGATCTCAGGGTAAGGAAGGCGGGCTTGCCCTTGCTGAGTTCTGGATTGAATCAATGAAACACTGACAGCATGCTTCCTGGTTGAAGATGGGAATCCTCTCAACAAAGTTTCCGGTGACAAAGTGTAAGGCTCCTGGCAGATTTTGATTCGACCATTTGCGCGCCAAGAGGATAAGGAAGCAAATCCAAAGAGCGGGGGCAAGCCCGCCTTCCTTACCCTGAGACTATGTGACTTGCTTAATTACTTGCTAGCTAAAACAGCGAACCGGTATCCCCGGGAAGCATAGCTTTTCTCACCAGTGGAATCGGCGGACCGCCATACTTCAAGAACTCGTCATGAAACGGTTGCCACGCCTGTTTGCCTCCACGAGAGGCCGTCCAATCCTCTCGCAGTTTTCTTATCATCAGCTTGCCCATTGTGTAGTTGAGATAGGCAGGGTCAAACGTCCCGCGCGCGGCCTGCTGGCGAGCGTTGGCCGCATCTGTATAACCCTGCTCAAGAAACATCTTCTCGGATTCCGCGACTGTCATCTTCCCGGTATGCATCTCGATTGCCGAAACAAAACGGACGTTACGAAGCAGTGCTTCGAGCAGTTGGCCGATATGCATTTCCGCTTCGCCATTCCCCAAGCCGGCGTCCCACATCATCTCCTCCGTGTAGTGGGCCCATCCTTCTGAGAATGCGTAGCCGACAAACAATTGGCCGAGTTTCGACGACGAACGGTTGGCATGCAGGAACTGCAAAAAGTGTCCCGGCCAAACTTCGTGCGCGGAAGTGAACAACAAGCTCCCCACTCCCGGAACATAGGCGTCTTTCTCCTTTTGGGACCACGATGGATCCGGCGGCGCGATGTAATAAACTGAAGGCAGGCCTTTTTCGTAGGGGCCGGGAATGTTGATGTAAGCAAAGTTCCAGCGGCGATAGGCAGGAGCCTCAGCGACCTTCGCTTCTTCGTTGCCTGGAACAGTCACCACCTTCTTCTCCAGGATGAACGACTTGAGGTCGCCGAGTTGTTTGCGCGCCATCTCGACCGGCCCGCCCGTTGGTTTGTGAGCTTGTGCTTTAGCAACGCACTCGGTAATCGACAGTCCGGGGGCAAAGGTCGCGCAAGCTTCCTTCAACGCCGCAAGATTCCGATCCAAATCTTGGCGGCCGGTCTGAGCGAGTTCGGCGAGTGGGACATCGACGCGCTCCGTGGCCTTGAGCATCTCGCTAAACTTTTCGGCGCCCAGCGCGAAGTTGTTGGTGGCGGTGGCTTGCTGCGCTTTGAACCAGCCATCGATGTCTTTCATCGCCTTAATGGCGCCGTCGTTCGCTTCTTTGAAATCTTTCCGGAGCTGTTCGTCCTTGACCGACGCGAAGATGGCGGGCACGTCCTTTTCATAAAACGAAATCAGGCCGCCGTAAGTGGTGTGTCCGATGTTGACGAAGGTCTTCGGCAAAGGCGTGCGCAAGTTCTTGCGAATCTGATCAATTGCCGTGGGAATTGCTTTAGCGTACGCGGTGTAAGCCTTCAGACGCTGATCGAGTGGCGCGTATTCGCGCGATACGTAAACGTCCGGATCGATGGAATCAGCATAAAACTGGGGACAACGCAGCGGCCACTCGGCTGACTCGAGCCAGAAGAGATCGCCATCGATCACTGATGCGACATATTCGCGTTCGAAGCGCTGCCGCTCGCTCAGTGTGGAATCCTGGAAGCCCGCGACACGATCTTTTTCCGTGTGCAGGCGCTTGATCTCCTTCGCGAGGCCCTCGGCGCTCCAGTCGGGCAGCTTGCCATCAAACTCATGCCTGCCGGCGCGTACTGCAAAGTCGGGATGCGCCATGAAATAGGCTTCGAGGAAGTCGTTAACATACGAATCCCAGGATTTGGAGTCGCTGGCCGCCGTGAGCGGTTGATTGGTTGGCTGAGTTGTTTGTTGGCAGGCGCCGGAGAACAGGAGAACGGCGGCTAAGGCAGCGGTCAACATAAACCGCAACAGTAGTTTGGCGGACATTCACTTCAATTCCCTTCGGGCAGATTTTTGATCTTGAAGGCAAGTGTATGGGAGAGAGTAAGTGCAAGCAAGGTCATGTCAGAACCACCTGCGTGAGCGGGTGGCTCTGGTCATGTCAGAACCACCTGCGTGAGCGGGTGGCTCTGGTCATGTCAGAACCACCTGCGTGAGCGGGTGGCTCTGGTCATGTCAGAACCACCTACGTGAGCGGGTGGCTCTGGTCATGTCAGAACCACCTGCGTGAGCGGGTGGCCGTGCCTTGTTCAATCGATTAGTCAAAGTCCGGCAAGTCTCCTCCTTGCCCGTTCACAACGTAGTCAACCGCCAACTCAATGCTGCGCTCATTCCACAAATGTCGCTTGCTGCCTTTGTCCGCCCACGGGCTCCTTTCCGAGTGCCAGCAATCGTTCTGGCGCATTCTCCTGGTGGCGTACTCTTTGAAATCGTTTAGCGCCCGACCCGGTTTAGAGATCCCAATTGAAACGACCAGATGAACGTGGTTTGTCCGCACGTTGATAGCTAGCAGAATCCATTTTCGAACTTCGCAGGTTTCGCGAATTGCCTGTTCAACCAATCCTCGTTGTTCAGCAGTCAGCGTGACGACTTCGCTTGAGAGTTGGCTCAGAGTGTGTTTGAGCCGTTCGCCGTCTGGCGGAAGGTAAGGCGACTTACTGATTATGGAAACGGTCAACTGAGCCGCGCTTGTCGCCGTGAAGCCAGGTGCCATAACTGCGAAACGTAATGAAGTACGCGAGGGGAATGTCGGTGTCGTTCCAGATAGGAATCCTTTTCGTTCTAACTCCGCCACTTACGCAGCGGCTCTGACATAACTAGCCACTGCCACCCGCTTACGCAGGTGGTTCTGACTTATTCAATGTGCTGCAAGCCGCTTGCGCCCTTCAGCCGCTTCCGGGCTACGCGGGTAGCGATGAACCAGCTCCTGCCAGGCTTCACCATCGTAACGAAACCGCCTTGCCCGGGCGTCGAAAACAAAAGTGATTCCCTGGCGGTTGTAGCGATCGAGCTCGTTGAAATTCATGTAGTAGCTGAAGAGCGGCGCGCCGCCGGCAGTCATCTCCTTTTCATCGAGCCGGCGCGCAGCGTCGCGGGAGAGGCGGCCGGCAATGTCTTCAGCGGCTTGCGCGTAAATCATCAGTACTTCGGGACGGAATTCTGAAGCCGTAAAATTGTCGAGAAAGATTCGCGCGCGCGCAATTCGA
>JBGQJH010000048.1:0-10089 GCA_041498935.1 Pyrinomonadaceae bacterium
ACCTCATGAAGAAGAAGGAGGCGGTGATCGAATGCTTCGAGACGCAGCAATAAGTTTGTCGCTGGCAAATATCTGTTTCGTTAAAGTCTGGGGCAAGCTGCTCAGCGGTGCCGGCGCTTACTTTACTGAGTTTCCCATCGCTTACGTCAGCATCATTGCAGACGTGCTGCTGCTGGCGAGCGTGCTCTTCGCCGCGATCACCATCGTCCGGCGCAGCGGCAATACGCTACTGATGAAATTCGCACATTGGGCGTTCCTGCTGGCGATCCTAACCGCCGTGAACAGCATTGCGTTGCTCACCCTGACAATATCAATGTTGAACTTCTCAATGTTGTTGGGAAGGAATGTAGCCTGGTTCACCGGTGTGGGCCTCACCGCAGTATTGGTTCTCGCTATGGTGCAGGCGCGCGCTCGCGTCATCCGCATCGCTCCCCGCATCCTGCTTGTCTTGCTGCCATTCGTACTGATTACCTTCTCGCAGGCGGTTTGGAAAGTTACGCGCAACCTCGGCGTTGCTTATGCGGCCGGAATTCCTGTGAGCGCCGCTCCTATCGCCCGCCAGAAGCCCGCGACCCGTGTGCTCTGGATCATCTTCGACGAGATGGATCAACGCATGAGCTTTAGCGAACGGCCCGACAGTGTCGAGATGCCGGAGCTTGATCGCCTGCGCCGCCAATCAGTTTATGCAGTCAATGCCTATCCCCCAGCGCCGCTTACCTACATTTCGATGCCGGCACTAATCACCGGCCGCCTGGTTGCGAAAGTAACACCGGTGCGCGCTGACGAATTGATGATCAAATTTGACGGTGAACAAAACGCGGTCGGCTGGAGTACGCAACCGAACGTTTTCTCGGAGGCCCGCCTGCTCGGCTTCAACACCGGACTCGCCGGTTGGTGTCATCCGTACTGCGAAGTCATCGGCGGCAGTCTCTCAAAATGTGACGAGGTCAAAGAGAAAAACAACGATGGGATCACGTTGCCAGCGAGCATGTTTCTCCAGGCCGAAGGGTTGATTAGCAGCGTGCCGCTGGTGCCGCAGGCCGCGATTCCGGTTATCCAACGCGTGGACTTCGTCAACCGCATCGTCACCACCGGCGAGCGCCAGAAATACACCGTGCGCTACCAGCGCGTGCTCGAGTCAGCTTTGAAAGCGGCGATCGATCCTGATCTCGATCTGGTCTTTGTTCATTCTCCAGCGCCACATCCACCGGGAATCTACGACCGCACAAAGCATGATTTTTCGCTGGAGAGCAAGAACGGCTACACCGACAACCTGGAACTGGTCGATCGCACGATTGGTGAATTGCGCCGGGCGATGGAAGGCGCCGGCGTCTGGAACGAGACCACGGTCATCATCAGCGCCGACCATTGGTGGCGCACGGAGATGTGGCGCCGCGGCCCGTTCTGGACGCGCGAAGATGAGGCCGTGTCAGGCGGCAAGATGGACCATCGCATTCCTTTTGTCGTCAAGCTCGCCGGCCAGCGCGAACAACTTACCTACACCGCAGGATTCAACACCGTCGTAACTCACGACCTGATCCTCGCGCTCATGCGCGGTGAAGTTTCCAGTCCCGGCAGCGTCGCCGCCTGGCTGGACCGCCACCGCGCAATCACCGACAGCCCCTACAACCGGGACGAACTACTGCCATGAAAACTCTGAAAACAACTTGCCTGAACCCACTCAACCCGCACGTCTTGCCTAAGCAGCAGAGCGGCGAAATGTCTATAGCTCGACTCTTCCATCAGCGTGGACCGCTCCGTGGGAGCGCAATGTTCTTTCCGTCAGCGCCCACACCAGAGCCGGATAGAATTATTTGGACTCTTCGTTGCTATAAATATTTCGTGCCTACAGCACTGAATTCAGTAGCACTGATCGCGCTGATCGTGCTGCTGAATCCTTTTCCAGCGCGAACACAGGAATTGAGACCAAACGCAAACGAGCAGCCTGTGGCCAGCGCTCCCGCCGATCTCTATCGCATCGGCGCCGGCGACGTGCTCGAAATACGTGTGTTCAATCGGCCGCAACTCTCGCGCGACGCGGTGCGTGTCGATAATCGCGGCATGATTCGCATGCCAATGATCGAGAGCGACATTCGCGCAGGATGCGGCACGGAATCGGAGTTGGCTGAAGAGATCGCAGCGCTCTATCTGAAATACCAGCGTCATCCACATATTGACGTCTTCGTCAAAGACTTCGGCTCAAAACCGGTCGCAGTGATAGGAGCAGTGGACAAACCGGGACAGTTTCAACTGCAACGGCGTGTGCGGCTGCTCGAACTGGTTTCACTCGCCGGTGGCCCGACCGAGCGCGCCGGCCAGCGCATTCTGGTAACTCACAGTTCGGAAGTGTCCCCTTGCGGTTTAGGCGGTGCCGGCCTGGCTGCGAACGCCGCCGGCTTTGAATCCTACGATCTGAACAACACCCTAAAAGCCGACGGAGAGTCGAACCCCTACGTTCGCTCGGGCGACATCATTACTCTTCCCGAAGCGCAACAGGTCTTCGTCGTCGGTAATGTCTTCCGCCCAACCAGCATTCCCCTGAAAGAGAGAATCACCGTTTCCCAGGCCGTGGCAATGGCTGGCGGCACCATGCCGGATGCGAAGAAAGACAGCGTACGCATCTTGCGCCAGTCGCCCGGCAGCCCGACCAAGACCGAGATCGTCGTTGACCTAAACGCGATCAGCAAACGCAAAGCCGAAGACGTTGAGCTGAAGGCGAACGACATCGTCGAAGTTCCGACTTCCTCGGGGAAGCGCATTCTGCACAGTCTGATTAACGCCGTGATACCCGGAGCTTCAAGCCTGCCGTTGCGCGTGATTCGTTAACCCGGTTTTGTGCCCAGTTCTTGTTCCCATCCATCACCAAAGAAAAGGAAATTTGATCATGAGAGAGACTATTGAAAACGCCCTCGCCCTGCGCGAACCAGAGCTGTTAGCCGAGCCCTCGTCCGGCCAATATCCGACTCTGCCAAACGACGCTGAAGAGAGTCGTGCGCAGCTGCGCGACTACTGGAAGGCTGCGCGCAAACGCCTCTGGCTGGTTGCCGGTCTGGCAATACTGGTCACCGCGCTGGCGACCGTGATGATGCTAAGGCGCCATAACGTTTATGAAGCCACCGCCCGTGTGCAAGTAGATCTGGAAACCGCCACTCCGTTGGTGAGCAAGAACAACTCAATCGTGGTTAGCAACCAGCTGAATGATCCCGCGTACTTCAACACGCAACTGCAAATTCTGGCCGGCCCGGGCTTGTTGCGTCGAGCTGTGAAATCGCTGGACCTCGAACACAACCCTACCTTCGTCGCCAAGATGAATCGCCGCCCGCTTTGGAAGGACCTCGAGCGAGTTGTAGGACTCGGCGGCACTGCTCCCGAACAGTCTGCCGGCAATCTGGCTAACGAGATTCAGACTGCCGCTGTAAAAGGCCACGAAGAATCTGAAGAAGCCGACCGCCTGGCCCCTTTCGTCGACACGTTGCAGCGCGATCTGAAAATCGAGCCAGTGAAAGAAACGCGCTTGCAAACAAAAGAGACCCGCTTGATAGAGATCAGTTATACCTGCGGCGATCCCCACCTGGCAGCCAGAGTAGTAAACGTTATCGTCGACACATTTGCCGCCGCTAATCTGGAAAAGAAAACCAAGACAGGCACGTCGTCAGGCAACTTCCTTGACAAGCGCATCGCCGAATTGCAGTCGCAAATTCGCGCCAGCGAACAAGAACTCATCAGCTATGGCAACAGTAATCAGATTCTCTCGCTGGAGCCCACGCAGAACACCGTAGTGGATCGGTTGGTTGGTCTTAACAAGCAACTGCTCGAGGCCGAGAACGAACGCAAACTGAGCGAAGCGGCATACCACGCCGCGCAAGCGCCCGGCGCGGCTGCTGCTCTGGCGCAGGAGAACTCCAAAAACATCGACGATGCGGGACAGAAACTGACTGAGCTGCAAGAGAAACGCGCGCAACTGCTGGTCGAAAACACCGAGGAGTGGTCGGAAGTAAAAGAAACGAACGAACAAATTGCCACTGTCCAGCACAGGATTGATGAAATGAAGAGTGGCGCTAGCGCCGTCGTGATCACTAACTTGAAGACCCGTTATGAGCAGTCGTTGATGCGGGAAAATGCTTTGCGCACCTCATTCAACCAGCAGCGCGGTGAAACGCTTACGCAAAACGAAGCGGCGGTCAACTACCGAATCATCCAGCAGGAAATTGAAACAAACAAAAATCTTCTCGACGGGTTGCTGCAGCGAGCGAAAGAGAATGACGTCGCGCTGGCCGGTACGCCAAACAACATCAACGTCGTGGAATACGCCATAACACCACGCCAGCCCGTTGGTCCGCAGAGATTGCTTGGCGTCGCAATGGCGTTGGCAATTTCGCTGGCCTTCGGCATCTGTCTGGCGATCTTTCTCGACTATATCGATAACACCGTGCGATCTACTGCCGACGTCGAGCGAATGCTTGGGCTCCCGGCCCTCGCCACCATTCCGAGCGTCGGCGGCTTGAGCCGGCGTCGCTTGTTCCGAAACAGTAGCAACTCTGCGAAAGAAGGCGGGTTGGTTCGGCCAGAATTGCTGATCAGCACCGAACCGCGCTCGACGCTCGCCGAAGCTTACAAGCAGTTGCGCACTTCAATTCTGCTTTCGACTGCCGGACGCGCTCCCAAGACCTTGTTGATTACCTCCGCCAAACCGGGTGAGGGCAAAACGACGACCGCTGTTAACACGGCGATCAGTCTGTCCCAAACCGGAGCGCGAGTCTTGCTGATTGACGCCGACCTGCGCCGCCCGATGATTCATAACGTTTTCAATGTTTCCAATCCCGCCGGTTTGAGCACGGTGCTCTCGCGCGACGTGAACGAGCAGGACATCCTGGCTCTGATTGAGCTGCAACCGGAAAGCGGCCTGCATCTGTTGACGTCTGGTCCAATCCCACCGAACCCGGCGGAATTGCTTGGTTCGAGTCAGATGAAGCAACTGCTTCAGACGTTAGCTTCGCACTTCGATCACCTCATCATCGACTCGCCACCAATTACGAGCGTGACCGATGGCGTCTTGCTGGCTTCGCTGGTTGACGGTGTGATTCTGGTGGTTCACGGCGGCCAGTCCACACGCGAACTCGTACGCCGCACGCGACAACTTCTGCGCGGCGTTGGCGCGCGCATCGTTGGCGTTGTGCTCAATAACGTGAAGCAGCGTGACGATGACTACTACTACCAGGGCTACTACAAGAAGGCTTATGGCTTTGACAGTCCTCGACTCGCGTCACTCACAAAATAGATATCGATGTCCAGTAAAGAGCAAAACAAAAAGTGGATAGGGCGGGGCGTCTGGGCCATCGCTGATCAGGGTCTGTTCGCGCTGGCTAACACGCTCTTGAACGTGCTGCTGGCTCGCTGGCTGACGCCCGATGAGTATGGTGCGTTTGCGGTCGCTTACTCCTGCTTCCTTTTCATCGGCGCCTTCCACACGGCGCTGCTGAGTGAGCCATTGCTTGTTTTCGGCCCCGACAAGTATGCCGATCAGCCGCGAAGTTATCTCAGCTTGCTGCTGCGCGGACACTGGATCCTAACGGCGGTAGGCAGCGTTTTGCTGGTCATCGCGGGATTGGTCCTGCGCTTCAACGGCGTCAGACCACTGTCGCAAGCGCTTCTCGGCCTGGCATTGGCCACGCCGTTTTCGCTGTTGATGTGGTTTAGCAGGCGCGCTGCTTATGTGCGGTTCCAACCGCGGCTGGCAACGGTTGCGAGCGCTGGTTACTTAGTTCTGCTGCTGACCGGGTTGATTGGGCTCGCTGCTTTACATCTCGTTTCGATCTTCTCTGCAATGCTCACCCTGAGCGTGGCGGGCGCGATTAGCGGACTCTGGCTCATGAGGAATATTCACCGCGCGCTGCCGGACGGAGAAGAAAGTATTACGCCGATGCCGGTGGTAACGGATCACTGGCGGTATGGACGGTGGGCTTCCGCGACGTCAGTGCTCATGTGGGTCCCGCTCAATCTCTTCTTCGTGGTGCTGTCGGTATTAGTGAATTTTGAAGCGACCGGCGCGTTCAAAGCGCTATCGAATCTGGTGCTACCAATGCTGCAAGTCAATGCGGCGCTCGGATCGCTGTTGCTGCCGGCGATGGCGCTAAGAGCACACAACCATGAACAATTCAAGAAGCTCTTGCGAACGTCGCTGGTTTTGTTTGCTGCCGGGGCTGGTACCTATTCGCTGGTCATCGGCGCTTTCGGTGGCGAGTTAGTCCATCTGATTTATGGCGGCCGCTACGATTCGCAAGCCAGCCTTCTCCGGCTGCTGCTGTTGATTCCAATTCTGGACGGCGCAATGGTCGTGTTGTCCAACGCTTTGCGTTCACTCGAACGGCCCGATCGGGTGTTCTGGGCACAACTCACCGTCGTCGTCTTCCTTTTGACTGCCGGCGTCGAGACAACCCGATTGTCTGGTCTCTGGGGGGCAACCGCGGGGCTTGTCGCCGCTGAGTTGCTGGGCACGATCGTTTTGGGCGCCAGCATCCGGTCGCAACTAAAGCACCAGAACCGGGCAGAAGCCCAATCATCAGGGAGGGCTCAGAAGCCCTTGCTTACTCTGGGCGGCCGTCTGTCTCTGAGGTGAATATCATGTCGATGAACACCACAGCCAATCTGAACTTCTTTGCGACGCCCTATCCGGCACGCTTTGCGGTGGAACCCCGGCTGGTGGCAAGCAAACAGTCGTACTCACCTTATCTGGCATTCGTCTGGGTTGCCGTGGCCTTCGGCGTGCTCGCAGTGTTTGAGCCATCTCCCAGCGACATCGCTATCGTGTTGCTCTTCGTAGTCGGACTCTTCACTGGAAAATTGCATTGGTCCAGGAAACAAACTTTGCCTTTCATGCTGCTCGGGCTCTTCGTGCTCGCGAACCTCGCTTCGCTTTGCTACGCAATCGATCCAGCGGCAGGCGCGCTCTACTTCGGCATCACGTTGTTCATGCTTGTCTCCTGGATGTTCCTCGTCGGCATACTAACGAAATATGAGGAGCGGGGATTGCGCGCGGTGATGCTGGCGTTCAGCGCTGGTGGAGTCGTCTCTGCGTTACTCGCGGTGTTTTGCTACTTCAATCTGGCGCCCCTTGGCGAGTGGGTACTCTACTACGATCGCATCAAGGGCTTCTTCAAAGACCCGAACGTCTTTGCGCCGTATCTGGTAATCGTCGCTGTCTATGCTTTGCACTGCGCTCTGCTGCGTGGAACCCTCTGGCGCAGACTCTTATGGTCGGCGTCGTCCCTCATAGCTTCCGTAGGCGTGCTGTTGTGTTATTCGCGCGCTGGCTGGATGAACTATGTGGTTACGCTGCTGCTCTTCTTCTTATTCACCTCTATCTCGAAGCGAGGCGTCGGCTCGTCACGCCGTAGTCTGGTTTACTTCGCCATCTTTGCCGCGATTATCGCCGGCGCATTGGCTTATGCGATATCGATTCCGCAAGTCAGCGAAGTCTTGTCATATCGCACTGAAATGCAGGCCTATGACGCCGACCGTCTTGACAATTTCATCGCGGCGTTGCGGCTTGGGCTCAACAATCCGCTCGGAGTCGGACCGGGACAGTCGTTTCTACTGCTTGACTACGCAACTCACAATCTCTATCTGCGGGCGTTTTCGGAAAACGGCGTGATCGGTTTCTTGAGTTTCACCGCGTTTGCGTTGGCTACGTTAATGCGTTCACTGGTGTTGTCACAGAAGACCGCCAACCTGATACAGCGCTCGCTGTTCGCGCTAGTCGCCGCCGCACTCTGCGGCACGTTGCTCAATAGCTTCACCATCGACACGCTCCACTGGCGCCACTTGTGGCTGTTGCTGGCGCTCGGTTGGATGCCGTTGTGGGCACGGCGGTCTCGGCGTGCAGAAGCCCGACCATCAGGGAGGGCTCTATCAGAGAGGGCTCAGGAGCCCTTGCTCACGCGCGGGCTTTCGCTGGCGCGCACGGTTATGAAGGCTGAGGCTCCCCTATGAAGAAGGCAGATTCCCTCCCGATTTCAAAAAGACGGCCTGTTAAGTTGCTGCACATCGTAGGTGATTCGAAGTTTGGCGGCGGCGCAGTCATTATTCAGCGCCTGGCCGAAATGGCCCGGCAGATGGGCTGGCAGGTTGATGTGCTCGCAACTGACGCGGTCTTCCGCCGGAGGCTGCGGGACCACCAGATTGGCGTCGTCAACCTCGATTTGATTCGCCGCGAGATCAGTCCGTTACGCGATCTAAAAGGCCTGTTTCGGTTGTGGCAGTTTCTCCGACGTAGCGATTACGACATCGTCCATACGCACACCTCCAAGGCGGGCTTCGTCGGCAGATTGGCCGCAAAAGCCGCAGGCATCCGCGCCATCATCCACACCGTTCACGGTTTTGCATTTCATGAAGAGTCTTCGCGCAAAGCGCTGCTCACTTATGCGCTGCTGGAACGTATCGCCGCCTACGCCTGCCATCGTATTGTCACTGTCAGTGAATACCACCGCCGCTGGGCGCTGAAACTGAAGATAGGCAACGCACGCAAAGTTGTCGCTATTCCAAACGGCATTTCACCCGATCGCGTTAAGGCAGATCGCGATCGCGAGAGCTTCAGGAGAGAGCTCCGCATTGATCCGGGAACCGCGATGCTGTTGTCGACAGGTCGGCTGGCCGAGGGGAAAGGCCTCGAATATCTGCTCGCGGCGGCTCATTTGATCTCCGACAGCTCTAACCCTCGCTTCAAGATCGTTTTTGCCGGGAGCGGTCCGCTCGAACCAAGCCTGAAACAACTCGCGGAAGACCTGGGCCTGCGCGAACAAGTCCGCTTTCTCGGTTTTCGCAACGACATTGGAGACTTGCTCCTGGCGAGCGATATCGTCGTCCTTCCGACGCTGCGCGAGGGTTTATCAATCGCTTTGCTCGAGGCTATGGCGGCGGGAAAACCAATAGTCACAACGACCATCGGCAGCAATCTTGAAGCAACTCATCATGGGCGCGCGGCGCTGCTTGTGCCTGCTAAGAACCCCAAAGCCCTGGCCAAAGCGGTTACCCAGTTCTTTCGCAACTCTTCCCTTCGCCTCTTGAAATCCACAAAGGCCAGCGAATTGTTCTCCAGGCACTACACCGAGGCTCGGATGCTCGATGCCTACTGCGCGCAATACCTCGAGTTGCTGCGGTTCACGCCGGTGCGCATGGTTGCCGGTAGCGGCTCTCGCGTGCCTTCCCTCCGACGTGTCCCCGAACAGGAGCACTCCTTATGACAACGTCGCAAGCAGTTGCCAAGCGGACTCTTGACATGGCCGTCTCGTCATTCGCGCTGGTTTTACTAAGCCCGCTAATGGCACTGATCGCGATCGCGATCCGCCTCGATTCATCAGGATCAGTCTTGTTCAGGCAGCAACGTCTGGCGCGCGCCGGCGCGGCATTCACGCTCTACAAGTTTCGTACGATGATCGTGGATGCACCGGACATTCGCAATGACGACGGCTCAACCTTCAACTCACCTGCCGATGTGCGCGTGACCCGCGTCGGACGCATGCTGCGCCGCGCCAGCCTCGATGAACTGCCCCAACTCTTCAACGTTCTGACCGGCAGCATGAGTCTGGTTGGGCCGCGGCCCGATCAAGTGGATCAGGCGCGGTTCTACGGCGATGCCGAATGGGGCCGCAGCGTGGTGAAGCCGGGCATTACCGGGCTGGCGCAGATCAGCGGCCGCAACGCAATCCGCTGGGCGGAGCGCACGCAAATCGACCTTGAATATATTAGTCGTCAGTCGTTGCTCCTGGATTTAAGAATCTTGCGGCTCACCATTCCTTATGTGCTGGCCAGCCAGGACATTTATATCAATGAAGTTTCGGAGGATCTAAGATGAATAGCTGTTTAGTCCGCTCTTATACACCAAACAATTGGGTGCACATTGCGCCGCTGCTCGAAGAGTGGCCATTCAAACCACTGGCGCGGCATGACCGCTGGCCTCAGGCAGGACTCCTCAAGCTCACTTGCGAGCGGGTCCAGGGTGCGCTCGGCAACGAAGACGGCGTCACCTGGGTGGCGCTGCAGCAAAGTCAGGCACGGGGCTTTGCATGTCTAACTATGCTGCCCTGGGACAGC
>JBGQJH010000049.1:0-10053 GCA_041498935.1 Pyrinomonadaceae bacterium
AGGAAACCAGTTCCTTTGGTAGCTGACCACCGGCACGCTAATGGCAGAACAGTTGCGAAGCATTCTCTTCGTCCATAACGGCGCGGCTCAATTCGTGCGCCTCGACCTGGAAGAACTACGAAAGCGTTATCAGGTCACTGAGTGTTACGTGCGTTCACGCTGGGTAAACCCCGCAACCATCTGGCGGCAAGTGAGAACTCATGACCTGGTCTTTGGTTGGTTTGCTTCCTGGCACACGTTCTTGCCTTTCGTATTCGCCAGGCTACTCGGCAAGCCTTCGGTGCTGGTTGTGGGCGGTTACGACGTCGCCAACATGCCGCAGATCGGCTACGGCCATCAACGGGGCGGAATGAAAAAATGGGTGAGCCGCTGGACCATGCGATTCGCCACCCGTCTTATCACTTTCTCCAACTACAGTGAGAGTGAGGCTGAACGTAACGCATCTATCTCGAAGAATCAGATGCATACGATTTACATTGGTGTACCCGACCCTTTTGTTTCGCTACCGCAGGGACAGCGCGCCCGCATGGTGCTGACAGTGGGCAACGTGGACCGATCTAATTTGTTGCGCAAAGGCCACGAAGCTTTTGTGCGCACGGCCGCACTGATGCCTGACGTCAGTTTTGTTTTAGCCGGCGCCTGGCGGGACAACGCCGTCGATCATCTGCGGGCGATTGCGACACCAAACGTGACGCTGACCGGATGGTTGAGCGATGAAGCGCTGGGCGATTACTACCGCCGGGCTTCCGTTTATGTTCAACCCTCCCTTCATGAGGGATTCGGCTTGAGCGTGGCTGAGGCAATGTTGGCGGGATGCATCCCCGTAGTGAGTCGCGTGGGCTCTTTGCCAGAGGTAACCGGGGACTCGGCGATATTCGTCGATACGCCAGCGCCGGCGGTCATCGCTCGAGCGATTGCAGAAGCTCTTGCTTATCCTGAAGAAGCACGGGCCCCAATCAGACAGCGTATTCTTGACCAATTCCCGATGGAGAGGCGCGGGCAGCTTTTGGAACAACTAATTCGTCCTTTGATGAACGGCTCCTGTTAACGAATCCACTAGCGATGTCGAGCGAAAAAGAGATCTCAGGTTTTGCAGACACTGGACGCAGTGAGACATCTCGGCTTGCGCTTCCGTTTGTGTCGGTGATCATGCCTGTCCGCAATGAGGCTGCTTTCATTGAACGAAGCGTCGGTGCGGTTGCCGCTCAGGACTATCCGCGAGACCGCATAGAAATATTGATCGCTGATGGCATGTCTCGGGACGGCACGCGAGAGATCATTAGTTCGCTTCAGCAGCAACACACGAATGTGAGGGTAATCGACAACCCCGGAAGGATTGTGGCCACCGGCTTGAATGCTGCTCTGCGAGAGACAAAAGGAGAAATCATTGTTCGCATTGATGGTCACTGCGAGGTAGCCTCAGATTACCTCCGCCAGTGCGTCTCGCATCTTTTGCAGACGCAGGTTGAGGCCGTAGGCGGCCCGGTAGAGACAATTGGCGAATCGCTCACGGCCCGCGCGATAGCTACGGCGATGAGTTCACGCTTCGGCGTAGGCGGCTCCGCATTTCGCGTCGCGAACAGCGGCACGCAATTTACCGATACCGTTGCTTTCCCTGCTTACAGGCGTTCCGTGATCGATCGGGGAGGACCCTTCGACGAAGAATTGGTGCGAAACCAGGATGACGAATACAACTACCGTTTGCGAAAGCTTGGCGTGAAGATCCTGCTGGCTTCTGATATTCGTTCCCGGTATTACAGCCGCGCGACTCTGGCAAAGCTCGGGAGCCAGTACTTTCAATATGGCTATTGGAAAGTGCGTGTAATGCAGAAGCATCCGCGGCAGATGCAACTGCGGCAGTTCGTACCGCTGCTGTTCGTTGTCGTTTTGTTAGCTGCTCTGCTAATGACGCCGATATTCTCAGCGGCCAGATATTTTACCGCGCTAATCCTGGGTCTGTACGCAGTCGCGGTCATCACAGCCTCCATACTCTCCGCACGAAAAGGCAAGTGGCAGTTGTTGCCGCTGCTTCCGATTGCTTTTGCGACTCTTCATTTGGCGTATGGCCTGGGATTCCTGTTTGGTTTGATGAGGTTTTGGAATCGTTGGGGAGCGGCTCAGAGCAAGGCGCAATCCGTGGCGCCCATTCGAGACTTGGACAAGTATGAAAGCATCTAATCGCGCTCATCCCATATTCCGTTTCGGTAATTCCAGTGAATAAGCTTCAAGTCCCATTCTTTCGCCCCTCGTTGCAGGAGCAAGAGGTCAACGAGGTCGTTGAGACACTACGCTCGGGGTGGTTGACGAGTGGTCCGCGAGTCAAGCGCTTTGAAGAGGGGTTTGCCGCCGCAGTAGGCGCAGCAAATGCGGTGGCCCTGAATTCATGCACCGCGGCGCTTCATCTGGCTGTTGAGGCGCTGGGCTTGAAGGCAGGGCAGGGAGTGCTGGTTCCGACCATGACCTTTGCCGCCACAGCCGAAGTTGTGCGCTATCAGGGCGCGATTCCGATTCTGGTGGATTGCGATCCAGTCACACTGAATCTGGATCTGGATGACGGGACGCGGAAACTGAACATTCAATCTGCAGATTACGCAGATTACACAGACGGTCAGAAAACAAGACCGTCGCAAATCGTTGGCATCATGCCGGTGCACGTCGGCGGTCTGATGATGGATCTCGATCGACTCCAGCGGTTTGCAAAAGAGCACAGGCTTTGGGTAGTTGAGGATGCAGCACACGCCTTTCCGGCGGGGTGGCGGCCGCACGCTAATCAACCGTGGCAGCAGCATAGTAACGGGTCGTCGTCAGTAACGTGTTATTCGTTCTATGCCAACAAGACCATCACAACCGGCGAAGGTGGCATGGCCGTCACGAGCAATGCGAAGCTCGCGCAAAGAATCCGAATGATGTCGCTCCATGGCCTCTCGCACGATGCCTGGGGAAGATACTCGGCCAACGGTAACTGGGACTACAAGATCGTTGCGCCTGGCTACAAATACAACCTGACGGACGTCGCAGCGGCGATGGGCATCCATCAACTGGCCCGCGCCGAGGCGATGCGGCGCGAGCGCGAAACAATAGCCATGCGCTACCGCGAGACGCTGGCTGGCGTGGGACAGATCGAGCTGCCGCCTCACGATGAAAACCGTATCCACTCGTGGCACCTCTTTGCAATCAAGTTGCGACTAAAACGCCTGACGATCAATCGCGATGAATTCATGAACGAACTGAAGCGAGCGGGCGTTGGCTGTTCGGTTCACTGGCGCCCGCTGCATTTGCACCCTTACTACCAGAAGACTCTTGGCTGGCGTGCCAAAGATCTCCCGGTGGCCACTGCTATATGGAAACGGCTGGTTAGCTTGCCAATTTTTCCGGGAATGCGTAGCGACGAAATCGAGCATGTCATTTCAACTGTCAAACGACTCTGCGCTCGCCATGCACGCTGAAGTGATCGGCGAAGAAAAAAGCGCGGCCGCGCGAGGCATCCGTAATGGGATACCGCGCTGGGCTGAAGCGCTGATCGCGTTTGTTGGGTTGGTCATCGCGTTGCCGTTCATTGCATTGCTGGCGCTGGTAATTGCCGTGTTTTCTCAGGGACCGATTTTCTTTCGGCAAAAAAGAGTAGGACAACACGGACATCTATTCGATCTCTACAAGCTGTGTACGATGAGACCTTCTGACGCGGGACCACAAATCACGTCGAGTAGGGACGAGCGAATTACGCGTTTGGGCCGGTTCCTGCGCCGCACCAAGCTGGATGAGCTGCCGACCCTGTGGAACGTGCTCAAGGGCGACATGGCGCTGGTGGGCCCGCGGCCCGAAGTTCCGCGTTACGTGAAGTTGGAAGACCCAATCTGGCAGGCGGTGCTGGCAGTGAGACCGGGAATAACAGATCCGGTTACGCTGCGACTGCGTAACGAAGAAAAGCTGCTGGCGGACGTCAAGACCGACACGGAGAGCTACTACGTTAACGAACTGCAACCGTCAAAACTGAACGGCTACGTTGCCTACCTCGAGGAACGGAATTGGCGGAGTGATGTGAAGGTGCTCGTGTACACCCTCGCCGCGGTGGTTGCTCCCCGTGATGATGGCCAGAATGAGCGCCGGTGAAACGCTTCGGAAGAGTCCCATTCGAGGTTAAATCCGCCGGACAGTGGTCACAGCGAAGACATGACGAGCGATCTTGTCAAAACGGAGCAGTCACTTTGTCAGATTTTGTCCTTATTAAGCCTTTACTACCTAGGTAAGAGGAATTCCCTATGAAAGAAATGCCCCCAGGAAAGTATCTGTTTTTCTCAGGAATTCAGGTAGTGCTTGATATTTCGCTGCTCTCCGCTGCATTTGTCGCGGCCTACCTGTTGCGCTTTGATTTTTACATTCCGCCGGATGAAGTCCGTAACTTCCTGATCCAGCTTCCGCTGGTAGTCTTGCTGCAATTTGTTGCCTTGACGATGGCCGGAGCGCGCGGCTCAATCTGGCGCTACACGGATCTGGCCCACCTCAAGTCGTTTTTGTATGCTGCGATCGGTTCGTTGATTGTTGTTGCCGGGTTGCGGCTGGCGCTGCCTCGAGTACATCAGCCCTGGCGCGTGCCGCTCTCCGTTAATTTCATCGATGTGCTGCTGGCATTCGGTGGGGCTTTTGCCATCCGCGTCCTACGGCGGGCTGAGTACGAATACACGAAGAAACGGATGCAGCTAAAGGAACACATCAATGGCAACGGCAATGGTAAACGAAAGCGACCCGTGCTCTTGATCGGCGCCGGCCGGGCCGGAATGCTCGCCGCGCAAGAAATAGAAGCCCGCGGCGATCTCGATCTGGAAATCAGAGGCTTCGTCGACGATGATCGATCGAAATTGGGAAGGTCGGTCGTGCAGAGCCACAAGGTCCTGGGCGACACTCAGGATTTGCCGGAACTCGTTAGCTCCCTGGGCATCGATCACGTCGTAATCACCATCGCCCACGCCTCGCGCCATCAAATCCATCGCATTGTAAAGATCTGCGAAGAGATTCCCGTCAAAGTGAGAATTATTCCCGAACTCTACGAAATCATCGAAGGTCGTGTGGAGATCAGTCGCATCCGTGATGTGCAGATCGAGGACCTGCTGGGCCGCGATCCGGTGCAACTGGATCTCGAGTCGCTCAATAAGGAGCTCGCGGGCAAGACGGTGATGGTCACGGGCGCCGGCGGTTCAATCGGAGCAGAGTTAGCCCGGCAGGTGCTTCGCTTCTCGCCCGCTCATCTGCTGTTGGTCGAACGCGCGGAGTTTGCGCTCTTTGATATCGATCATGAGTTGAAAGCAGCCAATCCTACTCAGTCAATAGTGCCGTTGGTGGCAGACATTGGTGATGAGCCTCGGATGCGGTCGATTTTCAATACCTATCGTCCCCACGTGGTGATTCACGCCGCTGCCCACAAGCATGTGGCGCTCATGGAGCTAAATCCTACTGAAGCGGTTAAGAACAACGTCCTGAACACCCGGCTGGTGGCGGAATTGGCCGGAGAGTCTAAGGCAGAAGTTTTTGTTTTGGTATCCACTGATAAAGCAGTGCGGCCGGCGTCGATGATGGGCGCGTCTAAGCGAGCTGCCGAGCTTGTTGTTCAGGATCTCAATGGCAAGCATCAAACTCGCTATGTTGCAGTGCGCTTCGGCAATGTCATCGGCTCAGCCGGGTCGGTTATTCCGATCTTCCGAGAGCAGATTCGCAACGGCGGCCCGCTAACAATTACCGATGGGCGCATGAAGCGTTATTTCATGACCATCCCTGAGGCGGCGCAATTAGTGCTGCAGGCGAGCGCGATAGGCCGCGGTGGCGAGGTGTTCATCCTGCAAATGGGTGAACCTGTGCGCATCATAGACCTGGCGGAAACGCTCATCACGCTTTCCGGGCTCAAGCCGCACGAGGACATCAAGATAGTAGAGATAGGGATGCGCCCCGGAGAAAAGCTCTTCGAGGAGCTGAAATTTGAAACTGAGGAAACGGTGGCAACTTCGCACCCCAAGATCTTTATCAACAGGCTAGCCACCCTTGAGCCCGAAACCATCCGGATGGCCTTGAAGCGGTTAAGCGAATTGGTGCGAGATAAGGACGGAGAGGGGCTGCGAAGGTTTCTGAACGAATTACTTCCCGAAGCTTCCTTGGGTTCTCGGTCCTCTGAGAATCAAACGGAAAAACCCAGGTTGGTTCTGGTCGCCGGGCGCGGAAAATGACTTCAGCCGCGGCAAGTGAGCGCCGGTTCGTTGACTGACGCCCGAGCACGGTTTTGTGTAAACTGTTTTAGATTGACGAAATTGAAGAGGATGTTGGTCCGGTAAACTGCCGGCAACTCTACCAAACCACTGAAGTGCGGACGCTACGAAAACTTTCTCGATTATCAGCACTTGAGTTTTGGGGGCTGATGCAGGCAGCCGTTTTGTTGCCTGCGGCTCGTATCGCGCTCAAGTTTGTGACCATCGCCCGTTTGCAGCTCATAGGAGTACGAACCAAGAAGGACTCTCGGCGAGGCAGTATTGGGCGAATGAACGGGCTATCGCCCCAGACCACGGCGCGCCTGGTACGCATCGCGGCAGAGCGCGGCCCATATCGCGCCAAATGCCTGGAACAATCGTTGGTGCTGCGTTGGCTCCTGTTGCGGCAGGGCATTGAGGCGCGGATCTTGTTCGGTGCGCGCAAAGAGGACGAGCAAATGCAAGCCCACGCCTGGGTCGAAGTCAACGGTGTGGCGCTGAACGAAGACAACGGTGTGTATCGAGATTTTTCGCCATTGGATGAACTGCTCGCGGGAAATTAGATGAGTACGATTCAAATCGGAAAATCAGGTGTCGTCTATTCAGGCTTGGCGGAGGATTTGGGTGCTTTGCGCGCTCAATTCGATCGCCAACATTACTTGAAACTTCCCGAACTGCTCGGGCCGGAACTTCTCGATGTGCTTCAAACAAAGGTTCACCAGGGTGAGTTTTACGAACGAGTCCACGAGGACATAGGCTCCAATAAAGAACTCTGTATGGCGAGCAACAGCGCCTCTGCTGCTTTGTTGTTCCTGGTGAACGACAAGAAACTCTTCCAGATAATTCAGGCCGTAACTCAGTGTGATCAAATTGGCTGTTTTCAAGGTCGAGTCTATCGCGTCAATCCTGGCTGTGGGCATCACGATTCATGGCACAACGATATTGGGGAGCATCGTCTGGTGGGTATGAGCATCAATTTGAGCAGAGAGATTTATTCGGGGGGCATGCTTCAGATACGCGACCACGCGTCAGGTGAGATCGTTTGCGAGGCAACGAACGACGGCATCGGAGATGCGGTAATCTTTCGTCTGTCCCATCGCTTGCAACATCGTATTACCGACGTGGAAGGCACAGCTTCCAAAACCGCTTTTGCGGGCTGGTTTAGGGCGCAGCCGGACTTTCTCACTTTGCTCCGGCAGCGATCGGAGTCGGGACGAGACGCACCAGTAATGAAGTCCCCCTCCTTCGCATTAGGATTAGAGAACCGCTCGACGCATGAGACGATCTATTGACAGTACCAATCGCTCGCCTGGGGAAGTCTATTGACAGGCTTCGTTTGCTACGGTAGTTTTTGTGCTGAACTAATTATGATTGCAGACATGGACCTCAAATCAAAACAACCAACGCCGCCCCACGCGGTGAAACCCAACTCCAATGTGCTCTTCAAGCGTCTCGGTGATGAGACGGTGTTATTTCATCTGCAGACGGATCGTTTCTACGAACTAAATGGAACGGCAGCGAGATTTTGGGAATTGCTCCACGCTGGATGTGATGTCGCTGAAATTCGCGAGCGGATGCTTCAGGAGTTTGAGGTGGATCCCGATCAGTTCACAGGCGAGGCCGACACTCTTCTCGCTTTCCTAACCCAAGAGGATTTGGTCAGCATCGATGAATAGAAACCAGGTTCTGGCACAAACGCAAGAGGAAGTGCTCCTACGAGCCGACTCGCGCTGGGTTGCCTCGCTCGCCGACACTCCGCCCACTGAACGGCCCGGATACGGTCGTTGGCAGGTGGCGGGCGAAGGGAGATCACTAAGCTTGTACCTAAGCGAGGAAACCGGCAGTGCATTGCCAATTTGCGCGAAGCGCTCGGGTATAGCGCTTGTCCTCGATGGGACCTTATACAATCGCCGGGACTTGCAAAACGAACTCGGGAACGCTTTGGTGTCTGCCGGCAGCAACGATGCGGAAGTTATTCTCGCCGGCTATCAACGCTGGGGCGAGGATGTTCTGAAGCAGCTGAGAGGCGCGTTCGCACTGCTCATCTGGGACAGTTCGCGCGAGGTTCTCTTGTGCTTGCGCGATCCGTTGGGTACTTATCCGATGTTCTACGCTGACGGGCGTCGGGAATTGTTAGTCTCCACGTCGGTCGATCTGTTAATCCGGCAGCCGCACGTCTCGGCGGACGTGAATCGCGCAGCCCTGACGGACCATCTCGTGGATCGTTACCCCAGGTTGGAGGAAACGTGCTTTGGGGCTGTGAGCCGCGTTCCACCTGGGCACGTGCTCCGCGTAACAGGTGAAGGCCGCCGCAGTTATCGCTATTGGGATCCGTCACCCGACGGCAAGGTAAAATGGTTGGCTCCGGACGAAGTGGAGCAGTTTGACGAATTGCTCGATCGGGCCGTGAGCCGGTGCTTGAGCGTCGGGCCCGCAGGCATCTTTCTCAGTGGTGGTCTTGATTCGGTGTCGGTGGCCGCCGTTGCTACCGAACGTTGCCGCATTGAAGGGTTGCCGAAGCCGTGGGCGCTATCGCTTATTTTTCCTGACCCCAAATCGAACGAAGAGATCGTCCAGCGGGGTGTGGCCGCACAACTCGGTTTACCACACGTCGTAAAGCCGTTCTTTGAAGCGACCGGCCCGAAGGGATTGTTAGGCCCGGCGCTCGCCCTGAGTAGTTCTCTCTCGGCTCCGCTGATGAACACCTGGCTGCCGGCGTATTACGAGCTTGCCCGGGAGGGCAAACGACGTGGCTGCAAGGGTATACTCACGGGGGGTGGTGGTGACGAATGGCTGACAGTCAGTCCGTTCCTTGGCGCCGATCTGTTGCGCGATTTCGATTTTGCCGGGTTTTACCGGTTATGGCAGAGCATGCGGCGCTCGTTTCGGCGATCCAGTTTTGCCCTGCTGCGGAGTCTGCTTTGGACTTTCGGAGCGCAGCCCCTAATTCATCCACCGGCGCAACGGTTTGTCAAAAAGGTCGCGCCGTGGGCATTAACCCTTCGCCATCGTTTATCGCCCAGGCCGGCGGCCTGGATCGCTCCCAAGTGGCTCGCTCCTGACGCCGCTCTTCGCCGGCAGTTTGATCAGCGCAGGGAAGAGGAACATGCCAACAGAAAGCAAACTTCAGATAGCTATTACATCCGCGAAATTCGCCCGGCGCTCGATCATGCCGTCATCTCTTGGGAGCTGGAAGAAATGTTCGAGGTTTACCAAAGGGCTGGCGTGCGCATGTTGCAGCCTTTTTGGGATCCGGATCTCGTAGATATGTTATACAGGACACCGCCTTTTCTGCTGATCCAAGACGGACTCAACAAGGGTCTGGTGCGCGGTTCGTTGGCTCGCAGATTTCCCCAGTTGGGTTTTGACCGGCAACGTAAGATCGAAGCTACGACCTTTTACGCCTCTTTGATATACCGGAATGCCAGCGAAATCTGGCAGCAAACCGGAGGCGTGCCGACGCTTGCCAACTTGGAAATCATTGATGAAGGCAGATTACGTCCCAAGATTGAGCGGCTGCTGGCGAGCCGCAAGGAGGGCAGCAAGGCCCACCGCATTTGGAGTGTTTTAAATCTCGAATCGTGGGCTCGAGCCCACGTTTCATGAAAGGAGGATCGATCAGTGACAAACGAGGATCGACCATTGACGTCGGATACGGAAAATTCAAAGGAGACTGATTCCGACCAGTCGCGTAAACCATGGCAACCGATGAAGCCTACCTACACCGGAGAAGCGAAGGATCTGGTGCAGTTCCCGGGCGGCGGAAAGCTAAGCACGTCCCCTGCTGATCCCGGCGACCCCAAGAAGCCAACCGGGCAGGGAT
>JBGQJH010000050.1:0-10004 GCA_041498935.1 Pyrinomonadaceae bacterium
GTTCTGGCCGAGCTCGCCGCTGACACTGCGCACGATACCGCCCACTAGCGAAATCACCGGAGTCTCTTTGTAGGTATTCGCCTGCACGGTTCCCGTGCTCATTAAACCAGCAGCTTGGGCAGAAGGCTGTTCTCCAACAGTTTCGATCTTCAGGCCAGCCCTCTGCACTTGCTCCACCGTTAAGGTTAGCCTTTGTTCGTCACCCGGTGCCGTTGGCTGGTTTGATGTTTCTTCGAACGAAACCGAACGCGGCGCGGGGACAGGCTTGCCAGTTTGTCCTGGCCAAAGGAGCCAAGTTGCCAAACTCGCGCCTATGATCACGGCAGCTACAAGCACTACGATCGCGATTCGCGGTCTTCGGCGCACCCCAGAGGTGTTGCCTTCAGCCGCTGCGCTTTTATCGTTCGATTCTTCGTTCATGTTGGTTAACTCCGCGGCTGCGCCGCCTGATGTGCGGTGGGGCTCTGCCTCACCGGAATGCCTACAATGAAATCCCTCGGGGCTCCGCCCCAAATCTGGGGCTTAGCCCCAAGAATATTAAGATGACTAGCACGGAAGGTCAGAGACAGTCAGAGACCTTCCGCACATCAAGCGGCACAGCCGCAAACGATTGCTCACTGAGTTCATCGCCTTATCAACTCCGGTGAATACGTGGCGCGCGCGATATCGACGCGCGTGTTGTAAACCGCCAACTGCGCATCGATGAAATCATTTTCCAATTCGATGAAACGGCGTTGCTCGCCGATATAGTCGATCAGAGTTTTCGAACCCAACTCGTAGGTTTGCCTGACGACATCCAGATTTGCGCGTGCTGGATCACGCACTCCCAGGCGAAAGATCTCCTCCGCGCGGACAGCGCGATCGTATTGCGCATAAGCGGCGGCGACCTCACGACGCACAGTCAGCTCCGCGAATTCGCGTCGCTGTCTTGCGGCCTCCGATTCCGCGACGGCAGCCTCGATCGCACCCTGGTTCTTGTTGCGTACCGGCAGATCCAAAGAGATGCCAAACTTCAGAAAGTGAAATACATCCTGGACCGGTTGTAGCTGTCCCTGCTCGTTGAATCCGAAAACCGGGAAGCTGGAATTCATGCGCTCGTAGCCGGCCGAAACACTTGCGTCAAGCCGGCCTTCTGCGCGAGCTTGCTGGATCCGCGCGGTAGCGAAATTCTCAGCCGCGCGAAAAGCCTGGAGGTCGGGCCGCTCACGCAGTGCGCGCTCGGTCGCGTCCGCAACCGCGGGCAATTGTTCGATCAAATTGCTGAAGTCGCCGCGCAGCCGCAACGGCTCTTCCGGTTTCATGCCGATCAGATTCCTCAATTCAAACATCAGCACTTCAAGTTTCCCTTCGGCAGTCTCGCGTATCGAACGCAACCGATTGAGTTCAACCAACGCCATGTTCTGTTCAAGTGGCGGCGTGGCGCCTTCGAGGACTCTTGCTCCGATTAAATTGAAACTCAGCTGATTGGCTTCGACCAGTTCAACGGTGAATGATAGCTTCAGTGCCTGGGCCAGGCCCTCACCAAACTTCGCACGAACTTCAGCGGCGAGCATCCGCTCGCGATTCGCAATTTCCCGTTCTCGTACTTCTACTTCTCGTTCAGCAACCGCAATACGCGCCGCACGCCGGCCCCCCAACTCCAGTGGCAACATCGCATTCGCCATCACGCTATTGTCTTTGCCGATGATCTGACGCGTGCCCTCGACGTCGAGCTTTGGATTTGATCGCAGCCGCGCTTGCTTTACCATCGCGCGAGCCGCGTCGATTTCTTTTCTGGCTGCTGCAAGTTCGCCGTTGTGAGAGAGCGCGTAACTAACGGCGTCGTTTGCCGACATCCCGTTGGTTTCATCGAGATAACGTGAAAGCGTTGGGTTTTGAGTTGCATTCGCAGTCGTGTTTGATGTTGAGGAAGCAGTCACCTGCGCACGGGCTGTCGTGTTCATTTCCGCAAAGAGAGTAGTCAAGAGAATCGCGACAACAATCCCGCGCAACGGGCGGCAAAATGTAGCCCCGGGCGTGAACCGGGGGTAAGTGTAGTAATTATGACTACCAGCCCCGAGGGGGCGATAGACCGTCGCGTCATTGCCATTAATCCTGGACGTCGGCACGTTCTGAAGAATTTCTGCCGCCCTCTTCGAGGGCTCGAAGATTACAACGGGCCGCATCCCCGGGCTTATGCCCGGGGCTACCATTCTGCCGCCTGCTTTGCAGGCTTGTTGAGTGCTTTTACTCATCGTCTTGTTTGGTTTTCGCTCGCTTCAATTCCCGCTCGTGCAGCCAGAAAAAAATCACCGGCGTCACGATCAGCACATGCAGCAGACTCGACACCATGCCGCCGAGCACTGGCGTTGCCAAGGGCTTCATGACTTCGGCGCCCGCGCTCGTGCTCCACATGATGGGCAGCAATCCGGCCACTACGGTTGAGACCGTCATTACCTTTGGCCGTAGACGCAGCAACGCACCTTCGGTTACTGCTTCCATCAGAGAGTCATGTGTCAGTCCGCCGTCCCGTTCACGCCTTCGTTCCACCGCGTCTTTCAGATAGATCACCATCACGACACCGGTTTGCACGGCCGTGCCGAACAGCGCGATGAAACCCACCCACACAGCGACTGAGAAGTTATAGTTCAACAGCCAGAGGAGATAGATACCTCCAGTAAGCGCGAAAGGAACTGCGAGCAGCACGTGCGCCGCTTCCACAACAGAATGGTAGGTTAGATAAAGCAGTCCAAAGATAATCACCAGCACAATCGGGATGACGATCAGAAGACGATTGCGCGCTCGCTGCTGATTCTCATACTGACCGCTCCAAGCAATGTAATAGCCGGCGGGCAATTGCACCTGACTGGTGAGGGTGCGTTGTGCTTCATCCACGAAGCTGCCCACGTCACGACCACGCACATTCAAAAGAACTGTACCCCGCAGTAAACCGTTCTCGCTGGAGATCATGGTTGGTCCTTCGACTGAGCGAATGTCCGCCAGTTGAGCCAGTGGGATCGGAGCACCGGATGGGGAGGTGATGGGAATTTGCGCGATTGCCTGCGGACTGTCACGAAATTGGGGTGCATATCGCACGCGCATGGGAAATCGCCGGCGGCCTTCGATAGTGACCGTAAGGTTCGTTTCGCCAATCCCTTTTTCGATAACATCTTCGATTGTGCGCGGGTCGATTCCATACCGTGCTGCTGCCGTCCGGTTGATGTGAATATCAATATAAGGAGCACCACTAATTTGCTCCGGGTAAACGTCCTTCGCCCCGGGAACGTTGCGTACTACTTCGGCGATTTTCCGTGACACATCTTCCAACGTCTTTAGGTCGTTGCCGAAGATCTTTATGCCTACCTGTGAGCGAATTCCCGTCGTCAGCATGTCGATGCGATTGATGATCGGCTGCGTCCAGATGTTAGTTACGCCCGGGCTACGCAGCTTCTCATCCATCTCCGCTATCAAAGACTCGCGCGTCACCCCTCGGCGCCATTGCTCTGCTGATTTCAGATGGACAATAGTCTCGTTCATGTTTACTGGCGAAGGATCAGTCGATGTCTCTGCGCGCCCCGCCTTTCCCACTGCGGACTCAACCTCGGGAAAGCTCTTCAAGATTTCATCCTGCTTGCTCATGATTTTCAGAGCTTCATCGACGGAAATGGCCGGATCGGTTACCGGCATGTACATGAGATCGCCTTCGTTCAGCGGCGGCATGAACTCGCTGCCAATGCCGGTAGCTAAAAGAATCGCGCCTGCAAAAAGCAGGAATGCTACTGACACCGTGAGGAGCCGGTGACCCAGGGCAAATCGAAGTGCAGGACGATAAATAAACTGAAGCCCACGCATCACGGGATTGGATTGTTCAGAGTGAAATTTTCCCGCCAGCAGATAGGTACAGAGCACGGGCACGAGCGTTACGGCAATGATGGTCGCGCCCACCATCGCGAAGGTTTTTGTAAATGCGAGCGGATGAAAAAGCTTGCCTTCCTGGCCGGTCAGGGAAAAAACCGGAACGAAGGCCAGCACGATGATCGCCATGGAAAAGAAGACTGGACGCCCCACCAACCTGGTTGAATCGAGCACTGTGTCCCAAACAGCTTTCCGGTTGCGTGGATCGATCTTTCGCTGCTCCAGAAAGCGGAACGCATTCTCCGTGACCACGATTCCGGCATCAACCAGCACGCCTATGGCGATCGCGATTCCCGATAGAGACATCAAATTCGAGCTGATGCCCATGTAATGCATGAATAGGAAAGAAAGCAATATCGCGAGCGGTAATGGAATGGTCACGATTAGGATTGAGCGGAAGTGTGCCAGGAAAAGGATGTGAGCCAACGTCACCAGAATTAATTCTTCGATCAGCGCCCGCTTCAGCGTATGCGTCGCTCTTTCGATGAGCTGTGTACGATCGTAGAAGGCCAGGATTCGCACTCCCGGCGGGAGGCCCACCTGTAAAGCATTGATCTTTTGTTTCACGGCATCGATCACGTCGAGGGTGTTGACGCCGTACCGGGCGATCACTACGCCGCCAACTGCCTCCTTGCCGTTCTTGTCCAGGACACCGGTACGGAATGCGTTTCCCAGCTTCACGTCCGCAACATTTCGTACGTAGAGCGGCGTGCCATTCGGCGCGCCAATCACGATGTTCTCGACGTCGCCTACTGACTCAATCAAGCCAATGCCTCGCACTACAGCCCATTGTCCCGCCTGTTCAACTACATTGCCGCCAACGTTATTGTTGGAACGCTCAACGGCCTCCACAACCGTAGATAGCGGCATTGAATAGGCGCGCAGCTTGTTTGGATCGACGTCGATCTGATACTGCTGCACGTACCCACCAACGCTGGCGACCTCCGCAACTCCTGGAACCGAGTTCAACTGATACCGGACGTACCAGTCCTGTAACGTCCGCAGATCGCGGAGATTGACTTGGTCGCTTTCGAGCGTGTACCAGAAGACCTGCCCGACGCCCGTAGCGTCCGGACCGAGCGTCGGTATCACTCCTTGCGGCAATTGCTTCGTGACGAGATTCAATCTCTCAAGCACGCGCGTCCGCGCCCAGTAGAGATCGACGTTGTCTTCAAAGATGATATTGATCATCGAGAAGCTGAATGCCGAACTGGCACGTACCACCCGCACGCCGGGAAGTCCTTGCAGGTTCGTTACCAACGGGTAAGTGACCTGGTCCTCGACCTCCTGGGGCGAGCGTCCCGTCCAGTCTGTGAAGACGATGACCTGGTTG
The DNA here is from genome assembly GCA_041498935.1 of Pyrinomonadaceae bacterium. Classification (GTDB taxonomy): domain Bacteria; phylum Acidobacteriota; class Blastocatellia; order Pyrinomonadales; family Pyrinomonadaceae; genus PSRF01. The sequence goes on from JBGQJH010000050.1 coordinate 5,228, forward strand.
TCAGACAGATCGGGAATTGCGTCGATCGGAGTGCGCAGTAGCGCCCAATAGCCCCAGGCCGCGAACCCAAGATAGATCGCGATTACCAGGCCACGATTGCGCAGGCTGAGTTCGATTAGCCGGTGAATCATTGGGCCGTCACACTAAACGTCGTCTTTCCTTTTCCCGCTGCGCCTTCATACGCCAGTTGCGCTTGCCATTCGCCGCCGCCTTCGATATTCACTTTGCCGCGATAGGCTCCCGGTGTGTTGGTGGTTGTGAAAGTAACAGCGTCAGTCATTGCAGCCATGCTGCCCATCTGTGGCATATGAAAGTTGAGGGATACAGCGCCGACGTCAACCGGCTTGCCGGACGCGTCGGTAAAAGCGAGCATCAGCTCTTGCGCACCCCGCTTGAGCACGCCGCTGTCATTCGCGAGCGTGGCGGTCAGGTTCCCTACCGGTACGGTCTTGATCACCTTACCTGTTGGAACACTGCCGCTGCCCCCAGTCTTTGAGCCACACGCTGCCGCGATGGCAAGAATAAGAGCGAGTGTGATTCCGGTTACGATTACGATTACAGGTTTCTTCATGCCTCTAACCTCCAATGATTCACAGAGAGTTGGTTTCTGGCGCGCAAGGCACACGAATGCGCAATAGCGCGCTTGCAACTTCAAAGAAGCTGCAAGAAGACACACTACAACTGACTTGAAACTAGATCAGAAGCGCGAGGTGACGAATGTACGCGGGATGTGAATCAGTGGGTGGACCATGCGACTGACTGATGTGCCGCGTTCGCAAAATGGACGCTGGAAGCGCGGGCATGCCTGGTTGATAGTTCGAATTCGCGGGTTGTAACTGGGGCGAGACGCGTAGACTCGATGGCAGCGTCGTTCCCTCATGCGAACAGTTAATGGCGCAGCACAAGTGCGCCGCCGCAGTTTCGCGACCTTCGCCTCCCATTAAGGCAGCTTTGCAGCAATCCATTCCGTCCATTGGCTGGCCCATGCTGCACTCGGTCTCGCCAAAGTGCATGGGAATACCAGCGAACGCACTGCCGGCCAACACGAGCAAAAGCACCAGAGATGTAATCCGAATCCTCATGGTCAGTCACACTCTATGGAATAGTCGCGATGCCTGTCAAGATACACTTTCATCGGCAACCTGGTCTTCGCACATATTGGCGAGACAAGGGCCACCCCGCTCGGTGTCGCAAGGCTCATACCTCGCTAAAATCAGCGGTTTTCGCGGTGAATCTGGGGCCGCTTCTGAGGGTTCATCGCAAAAATCCCAACCTCTGCGAATAATCCCACAGCAGTTGGTTTCGCGCCCACTAGCGAAGGCAGGCGTGCGGCGCCACACAAATACAGAACCGGGAGCGGCAGCGACCGGGTCAGAAACTCAACTTAGCAAGCATATCTTGAATCGCATATTTGTTAGGAACGGGTAACAAAGTTGTCTGCCGTCACCCGGTCGCTACCGCTCCCGGTTCCGTATTCGTCGACCACCAACGAAATTGCCGCGGCGGGCTGCGGATATTTTCGCGGGCGCACCCGATCAACAATGTCTGCCCTCAAGAATCCAAGGACAATACAAAGGTATGTTTAGGGCACAACGCTTGCTCTGTGCGTTAGAGCACAGACATCCAAACCGAAGCGGGAGACTATTGAGGGCTTGCAAATAACAGGCAGCCAATGCCAGTCAACCAATCCGAAGGAGAAGATAACGATATGAGGGTGAACACACGCGCCTTGCTGTCAGCCATAGCCATCATGCTTGTTCTGGTAATTCCGTCCGCAGCCTGGGCGCAACACAAGCACACAAAGGCTGGACAGAAGAAGCCCGGCATGGCGGGCATGATGACGGAGATGTCGAAGATGATGAAATCGCCGCATCACCTGCTGATGACGGCTCACATGAAGAGCATGTCTGAGTTTGCCAGAGCGCTCCGTGATCAGTCAGTGAAGCCTGAAACCCTGGACGTTGAATTCGCACGCGCGGCTGTTGCCGAGCTAAGACATAACCTCGATGCAATGGAAGCCATCCACCAAAAACACATGCAGATGATGAGCGCTGAGATGCAATCAAAGATGCAGATGATGATGGAGAAGATGGCTAAGGACCGCTCAATGGTGAAGGACCAGGTCAGTGCGCTCGAGACAGATGTGCAGGCCGATAAGCCGGACTCTAAGCAAGTGGCTGCGCACACCAATGCTCTCCTTAAACACCTCGGCATGATGTCGAAGATGCATGGCGGGAGCAAAGCGGGTAAGAAGATGGGGATGATGAAGAAGATGGAAATGAAGAAGATGTGAACGTTGAGGCCCAACTCACTCAACGGTCCAGCCTAACAGCCTGATCCTACTCTTCAAGGAGATATCAATGACAATCGCTGAGCTCGAACTACCGACTACAAGCACCGCAATTCTAAGCAGCGGCACCGCCATGAAAGCGCTGGTCTATCACGGTCCGGGCGAGCGTGCCTGGGAGGACAAACCGCGCCCTGCCATCCAGGATCCGGGCGATGCTATCGTGCGGATTACTACTGCGACAATTTGCGGCACCGACCTTCACATTCTGAAGGGCGATCTCCCCGCGGTGAGCGATGGCCGCATTCTCGGTCACGAGGGCATTGGTGTCGTCGAGCACGTCGGCACTGGCGTATCGGAGTTTCACGTTGGAGACAAGGTCATCATCTCGTGTGTCTCTGCCTGCCTGAAGTGCGACTTCTGCAAACGAGGCATGTATTCCCACTGCCGTCACGGCGGCTGGATTCTGGGCTACACCATAGACGGAACTCAGGCCGAGTACGTGCGCATCCCCCACGCCGATGGGAGTCTCTATCACTTCCCCGCCGACAGCGATGAAGACGCCATGGTCATGCTGAGCGACATTTTGCCGACCGGTTTTGAGTGCGGTGTGCTAAACGGACAAGTGAAGCCTGGCGACACGGTCGCCATCGTGGGTGCGGGACCAGTGGGGCTCGCCGTTCTGCTGACCGCGCAATTCTATTCACCGGCGGCGATCTTCATGGTCGACCTGGACGACAAGCGTCTGGCGGTCGCCAAAAAGTTTGGCGCAACCACGCTGATCAACAGCGCGGATGGACGAGCCGCTCAACACGTGATGGACCTGACGGAGGGGGCCGGCGTTGACGTGGCCATCGAAGCGGTCGGGATTCCTGCGACCTTCGCTATCTGCCAGGACATTGTCGCGGCCGGCGGACGCATTGCGAACGTGGGCGTTCACGGCAAACCGGTGGAGCTGCACCTGGAGAAACTCTGGGACCGCAACATTGCGATCACCACCCGGCTGGTGGATACGGTAACAACACCGATGCTGCTGAAGGTCGTGCGCTCGGGCAAGCTGCAGCCTGGCCAGCTCGTGACTCATCGCTTCGCGATGAACGACATCATGAAGGCGTACGACACGTTTGGAAACGCGGCTAAAGAGGGCGCACTCAAAGTGGTCCTAACGAATGACGGATCTCGTTGATGAGATAGGGCTGGTCGATGAGATCACGGACACATAGGAGATTAATGTCATGAACGAATCGAGCAAGACACCCCTGGTCATCGCGTTTGTCGTCGTCGTCGTGCTTTTTCTGATCTTCGGCGGCGGGGCAATGACCGGGTCAATGATGGGCGGCGGGATGATGGGACAAGGAGGGATAGGCGGGTACAGGATGGGACAAGGATGGATAAACGGCGGGTTCAGTTGGATGTGGATTCCTACTTTACTTACCCTCGGTCTCGGTGTCCTGCTTGGCTGGGTGATCTTCGGGAAGAAGTGACCAAGGTCTCGATGGTCGCAACCAGTCTGTTGTTAGTTGTATCTATCACCGACAAGGAAAAGGAGAAAGAAGATGAGTGCTCAGCAACCACAACATTCAAAATACGGATTCAGTAAGACAGTTGATCTTGCTTACGCAGCGGCTGTCGAAAAGGTACGGGCCGCGCTCAAGGCTGAAGGCTTCGGAGTACTCTCTGAAATCGACATCAAGGAGAAACTGAAAGAGAAGCTCGGCGTGGATTTTCGCAACTATGTGATCCTCGGCGCCTGCAATCCGCCTCTCGCATACAAGACTCTGCAACAAGAGATCAACATCGGACTGCTCCTTCCCTGCAATGTCATCGTTTATGAGGCTGACGAAGCGGGAAAATCTGTGGTTGCGGCGATAGATGCCAAGACGATGCTGTCGGTGGTAGGAGACAATGCGACGCTCGACGCAATAGCTACTGAGGTAAATGAAAAGCTCCAGCGAGTAGTTGCTCAACTCTAGCCAGATAATGAAGTGGGCTTACTTACGCCCGGTTTCGGTGTCCTGCCTGGCTGGGTGATCTTCGGGAAGAAGTGACCAAGTCGTCGGTGCTCGTGAAAGTCCGGAATAGGAGAAATCCTTACAATCAGCACATAAGGAACAATACTTCGTTGGAGCAAAGATTTTTCTGGAGATCGCGGTGCATTGATTCTTTAGATAGTTATCCTGGAAAACGGAATGGTTAGCGCAGCGGCAAAGGCGGGGGCGGTACCCGAGGCCGCCGTTTTTGTTTTCGCATGCCATTTATTCTGGAACGTCTCCTTTGCTGTTCCTAAAACCAATCCGGCCGCCCTCACTTCCGCATTGACCCGGTCACTCCCCATCCTTATCATCCAAGCGTGCAACCGGTTATCTCAGCAGAGCAGGCGCGGGAAATTGACTGCCTCACGATCCGCGATTATCAAACCCCATCGCTCCTTCTGATGCAGGCCGCGGCCGAAGCTTGTTTTCAGGCAATCGCCGCCCATTTCGCGGGCGA
>JBGQJH010000051.1:0-9923 GCA_041498935.1 Pyrinomonadaceae bacterium
ATATCAATGTCGGCTGCGATTCCTGCAACCACACCGGCTATCGCGGCCGCACTGCGATTCATGAGTTGCTCGACCTCTCCGACAACATTCGCGAGATGATTGTTGAGCGCCGGCCAGGCTCGGAAGTGCGCCGGGCAGCAGAGGCCGAAGGGTTAACGAGTTTGCGTGAATCGGCGCTCCGGAAAGTGTTCGCGGGCGTTTCAACTCTGCATGAGATTAACCGTGTGACCTTCGTCGAAGAAGTCACCGCCAAACACTAACTGTTTGGAGTTCAACCCCGGGTCCCCGCCCGGGCAGCCCGCGTGGGGTGGAGCGTTTAGGCTGCGGTGTGGGAAGGAACCAGCTACAGCTCGTACTCTAAACTGCGGTCGTTTTAAGGAACTGTTGTTTTTAAATTGCGTGTAAGCAAAAGAACCGGGAAAGCTTGCATCTTAGCTTCCCGAACGGCATTATTAGCCCACGTTATTCGGCTACATTCGACTGTCCACCTCCAATTAAGAGAGAATGCTATGAAAATCAAGACAGACCCCCGAATATTTGTTTCCCTGCTGCTTACCGCTTGCTTGCTGCTGCTGCCGGCGACGGCCTTCGCCAAGAAGGGTGACAAGCATTTCAAGGACGGAATGCGCTACGAAGCGAACCAGCAATGGGAGAAGGCTGCCCAGGAGTTTACGCTGGCAGTCGCCTCCGAACCCTCAAATGTGGAGTATCAACTCCATTTTCGCCGCGCGAGCTTCAACGCCTCGCAGTCCTATATGCAACAGGGGCGTGCGCTGGCGGAGCAGCGGGATTTCGTCGGCGCTTACAACGCCTTTCGACAGGCATACGGCTACGATCCCGTCAACGAGCTGGCGGTCTCGGAGATGGAGAGAATGTTACGTCTCCAGGGCGTGAAGGAAGGAAATAACGGCGGCAGCGAAAATGGACTGAAGAACACGGAGCAGGGAACGCTGAGCCCGACAAGCGCGCAAGAGCCCTCTTTGCCGGCGGCACGAGTCGAGCAAATGCGAGTCATAAGTTATAGCGGAGACTTGAAATCCTTCATTCGCAGTCTTGCTGAACAGCTCAACCTGAATGTTATTTTCGACCGTCAGTCGTTTGTCCAACCGCGAACCATCGATATCAACCTGCGCGAAGTGACCACTTCACAAGCGCTCGATTACATCTTTCTCCAGGAAAGTTTGTTTTTCCAGAAACTGAGCCGGCGCACAATTCTGGTGGCGGATCAAACCCGTCGGCCGCAATACCAGCAACTCGTCTTGCGCACTTTCTTTCTCGCAAACAGTGATCCCGACAAGGTCAAGACTCTCGTGGGACAGGCCATCCCGCCCTCGGTGGGCCGGCCGCAAACAATTGTTGTTGCCGACAAAGATACCAACAGCTTAACTATCCGTGACACCGCCGAAAACGTCCGTCTGATTGGAGAACTAATTCAGAGCATCGACAAGGATCGCGCCGAAGTCGTAATGGATGTGAACATCTACGAAGTTTCCAAGAGCGATCTTCTCCAACTGGGTAATCAGCTTGGACAAGACAGCAGCACCTTAACCCTTGGCGGCTCGCCTGGCTTAGCTGTGCTCACATCTAATGGGACTCTTGACAGGCTGCGAACTGGTGTAAACCTCGCCAGTATTGTCGGCGGCGCTCCCACCGCGGCCGCAGCGGCTCTGATGATTCCGTCCTCGGTGCTCACCGCTTTCCAAAGCAAGAACAATACGAAGCTCATTGCATCGACGCAGGTGCATGCGTTCAATGGCGAAGAATCAACCGCCCGCATCGGACAGCGCGTTCCCGTGCAGACGGCGCAAGCTTATCCGTTTGGCGCGCCAACCGGAGCAACGGGAACGACTCCCGGACAGTTCAATTTTCCAACCGGCGGTTTCCCCGTAATCAATTATGAGCCGACTGGGTTGACGCTGAAGTTTACTCCACAGGTATTTCCCAATCAGGATGTCCAGGTGAAAATGAGCATTGAGTCGAAAGATGTCCTGGGCGCCCAATCGCCGACACCGACGTTCACCGAGCGCACCATCACCGGAACAGCGCGTGTGCAGAACAATCGCACCATGATGTTGGCCAGCGTTTCCCAGGATGTGCAGACAAATGGGCGGCGGGGTCTGCCCATTCTGGGCGGACTTCCAGTGGTGGGCCGTTTGTTTTCATCACCCACCCGCGACAATCGGCAGGTAGACATTGTGATCGCGGTTACTCCGCGCGTGCTGCGCGCGCCGGCGGTTACGCCACGTGACGAAGAGATGCGCCCGAGCGGAACTTTGCAATCGCCCACGACGGGCTCACTCGAAGCCATGCTGCGCGAAGCTGATCGCGAAGAGCAGTTGGCCGAGTTCCGCCTCCAGCAAAAGAATACGACGGCCAAGGTGACTGAGGTTTCGTCTTCTCCTGGTGTTTTTGCAAGTCATGCTCCCGCAACCACCACGAATGGCCAGGTGGCGCAAACCACCGGAGCCGGTTCGGCTTACAACACGGCGCCGTCTACCGCGACAACTACTGGCAATGTGGCGGCTACTAGTGGCGCTATGGCGGTAAATTCAGGCGTTCAGTCCACGACTCAACCAACGGCAAATGGCACGCAGCAAACTGCTAAGGCACAGACGCCGGCGGAGGAGTTACCGGCATATGTGCCCGCGCCCAAGTCGCTGGTGAGCAACACCGCGGCGAGGGAAGTTGCAGCCGTGAATACGAACCTCAATGGCGACGCGCGCGCTGTGCTCACAAGTTTGGCGAAACCGATCGAGTCGGCTGTTGGTCCAATCAGCGGTCCAAGCAGCCCAAACACCAGAAGCGCGCAACTAAGCCTGACCCCTGCCGATCAGTCAATGAGGGTTGGCGAATCGCGCCGGTTTGCGCTCGAGTTGAAGTCAGATATTTCGCTGGCCCTGGCAGTCATCGCCCTCCGGTTTGATCCGAAGGTTGTGAGCGTGCGAGTGAGTTCAGCGGGACCCCTTTTGGCAAATGAAAAGGATGGCAAGAGCGAAGGGGCAAGTTTCACCCAGTCGATCGATGCATCGGGCGTTTGCCTCATTTCCATTTCCAATCTGAGTGGCACGGCGTCAATGAAGGGTCCGGGAACGTTGCTCTTCATTGACGTGGAGGGTATCGGGATCGGCGACGCCGGACTCCTGCTCGATAAAGACTCCATGCATCTTGTCGCGGCGGACGCTCGGTATCTGGCGGTCGATGTAATGCCGGCTCGCGCGATCGTGAAGCAGTAAGAAGGTGATTTACCTGCGAGAGCAAAGCGCGAACCAACCAGAACGCGGCGAGGCGGCGACGATAGCGGCTAAGCTTTCCGGTCGCCCCGTTACTCAACCCCACCCCATTGCGACCCGCGTATTCGCTGTGAAGAAAAACCGGCGCGGGTTCACGCTAATCGAGCTCGTCATCACGATCACTGTGTTGACGATCCTTACGATGGGCGTTATTCCGCTTCTCAAGCTTTCCGTCAAACGCCAGAAGGAACAGCAACTCCACGACGTCTTGCGCCAGATGCGCAGCGCCATCGATGAGTTTCACCGGGACACTGTGGGAATGATTTGTACCGGTACCACGGTGACGGGAGGTGGGAGCGCTACGCCGCCACCGCCTGATCCGCGGAGCAAAGTGGCGATCAATGATTGCACGATTTTCGGCGTCGATAATCCGGATCGCTATCCGCCCGATCTGGAAACGCTGGTTAACGGCGTGAATGTAATCCCGCGCGGCGGCGCGGCTGGCGGTCGGGGACTGGAAAGCACCGGAACCTCAAGTACTAACACGAATAGTGTGCTCGATAGTCAGACTTTGCCGAAGAAGAAAGTTTACCTGCGGTCGATTCCTATCGATCCGATGACTGGGAAAGCCGCTTGGGAGTTTCGCTCCTGTTACGACTCGGCAGACAGCGACTCGTGGGGCGGCGAAAACGTTTTCGACGTCCGCTCGAAGTCGAAGGACACGGCTCTGAATGGTGAGAAATATAGTGACTGGTAACGCTGAAAGGATAGGGGAAAGGGAAATGGCTAAAGCGGAAAGGGAGACGGGCCTTCGACACGCTTTTTCCCCGTCACTCGTTCCCCTTTGCCCCGGCGCGCGTCAGGGCGGGTTTACGCTGCTTGAGCTGATGATCGTGATCACGGTCATCATCATCCTGGCCGCGATTGCCTTGCCGCAGTATCAGAAGACGATACTGGCAGCCCGCGAAGCCGTCCTGCGCGACGATCTCTTCAAGATGCGCTCACTGCTGGATCAATATGAAGCTGACAAACAGAAGCTACCGCAGTCGCTGGACGATCTCGTCTCCGGTGGTTACATGCGCCAACTGCCGAAAGATCCGATTACGGGTCAACCGGATTGGACAGTGACCAGCGGCGAGGATCCAAATTCCTCCAGCGGCGAACAAGGCGTTACTGATGTGCACAGTGCGTCTACCGATGTTTCGTCTGAAGGAACGCCTTACTCTGAATGGTGAGGTGAATTTCGAATTTCGAATTGGCTTTCAACTGCTAGTTTCAAGTTCTCAATCGAACGATGTATAGCGACGTATCAGGACGATAAATTCGCAATCCGAAATTCGCAATCCGAAATTTTCCAATGCCCAACCCTCTAGCCAAATTGATTAATCCCTGGTACCCGTCGACGGCGATTGGTTTTGAAAAGGGAATAGCGACGATGGTGCAACTCGAGCGTGGCCGCGGAGGCACATCCAGCCTGCGGCGCGCCGCGACAGTTGTCCTGCCTGAATCCCTGGTTCGTCCCAGCTTCGATGAGTCAAACATCTCCGACCCGGCGGAATTGAGCGCCGCCCTTCGAGACCTGGCGACCAGCGCCGGGCTGCTACAACATAAGCGATGGTCAGTGGCGCTGCCAGACGCCTCCAGCCGGACGTTGATTCTAACTTTGGAGTCGCAGCCGGCTTCGCACGCCGAGCTTGAGGAAGTGTTGACGTGGAAAATGGAGCGTGGCTTTGCCGCTTCGCTCGAAGAGCTTTCGATTTCGCGCGAACGTCTACCGGCGGACTCGCAGGGAAGAGATCGCTACGTCGTAATCGCCACTCGCGCTTCCATTCTGGATGAATACGAACGCGCTCTGCACTCTCTCGGCTGGCGTGCCGGTTTGATCGTTCCGCGCCACATCGGTGAAGGGCAGTGGTTGACCATGAATGGATCACGGGGCGACGCGTTGCTGCTTAGTTCGTCGGAGCAGGGGTTCACAGCCGTGGTGTTTCGCGGCAAACAGCCGCTTATAGTTCGCGCCGTCACCTGTGATCCGAGTGAATGTGAAGACGAATTGTATCGCTTGCTCCTTTTTTATCGCGATCGACGCGCTGGAGAGGCGGAGAAAATGGGCCAGGCACTGTCGCGCGTGCTGGTGGTGGGCGAGTTGTTAAGCAAACATCGCGCTTGCGAGATTGTCAACGAGACGCTGGGAGCAGATCTGCGTTCGATCGACGCGAGCGACGTGGGTTTGCAGCTTGCTACGCGCGAGTTAAGCTTTGACGCTATTGCCGCGCCGGCGGGCCTGGCAACCCTATCGTGGCAATAAGACAGTTAACAGTCTTGAGTCCGGAGTCTCGAGTCGTGAGCCCCAGGACTGGAGACTCAAGACTCAAAACTACAGACTCACTTTGAAACATCTTTGGTTGTTCAAACGTAATATCCTGGCATTATGAGCACTGCCGCAACCCCCGATATATTGAGTTTTAGTTCAGCCGCTGATCGTGATCTCGTTGCCAGCGCGGCCCAGGGTCTCGAAGGAGGCTTTGAAGAACTAGTCAGGCGTTATCAGCGACCAATCTCTGGCTACGTTTACCGGATGGTCGGCGATTACGAGGCCGCTCTGGATCTAACTCAGGAGATTTTCATTAAGATCTACGGATCGCTTTCGCGCTATCGTCCGGAGTTTAAGTTCTCTACGTGGATCTACAAGATTGCGCACAATGCGGCAATCGATCACCTGCGCCGCAACACCGGGCGCCAGCGATCTCTGATCAACGGGACAGAAAGCGACAATTACGATCTTCCGTTCGAAAGCGAAGGTCTCAGCCCGGAACAGCAGAGTGAACGGGAAGAACGCCGGGTAGAAATAGAAACGGTGGTGCGCTCGCTGCCGACTGCTTATCGTGAGTTGGTTGTTTTGCGCCACTCGCAGGATCTGACCTACGAGGAAATTGTCGATGTCACTGGCTTACCGCTGGGAACGGTGAAGAACCGTTTGTTTCGTGCTCGCGAGATGATGCGACAGCAGTTTCTAAACAAGGGCATTACCGGAGTCTAGTTTTCCAGGCACTCGTGTCTAACAACAACTACATTTGCGAAACTGAGAATATCGCCGCCTACATTGATGGCGAGCTTGAGCCCGGGCATCGTGCCGCGCTGGAAGAACATATTAAGCACTGTGTCCATTGTGCTTCCGAATTGCAGTCGCAGCGTCTCTTCATGTGTGAATTGGATTCGGCGCTGGCCAGCCCTTTCGATCTTGCGGTGCCGCCAAACTTTGCCCAGGTGGTGGCGGTCAATGCAGAGAGCGACATGAGAGGCGCGCGCGATCGGTCTGAACAGCGGAAGGCCTTGCGGTATTGCATCATTCTGGGTTTGGCGGCCTTTGCGATGCTCGGCGTCGCTGCGAGCAAGACTGTCATCCTCAACGTTCGTTCAGCCGGCGCCAAGGTGCTTGGGGTACTGGGTTTCTTTGCCCGGACCACTTTCGATGCCGCGGCCGGTTTCACAGTAATGTCGCGGGTTGTCAGCCGCGGACTGATCGCGGATTCGCGACTTGCAGGTTTGGCCGGCCTGCTGCTGGTTGTTCTCGCCATCGCCGTTCTTTCCCTCCTGATATCACGCTATCACCGAACTCGCCTTACCGAATAAGCGCGAGCGCGCATGAACATGTCCACAGCATCAATGGTTAATGGATTCGTGTTTCAACGATGCTACGATCTGCCCAGGCTACCCTGGCTGAAAACTCTGCGCACGGCCTGCGTGTTGTTGTTCGCCATGGCTCTAATGCTTCTGGCAGTGCAAGCGCAAACTCCTCATGAGCCTATACCCGGGGACAGTCCTTACGTCGTTGAGGGTGTTAGCGAAACCATCGTTTACGCGTTAGGCCACTCTTTGAGAATCAACGGCACCGCAAAGAACGGGGCTTTCGCATTGGGCGGCGACGTCATCGTTCAGGGAACGGTTGAAGGTGATGTGGCTGCGATCGGCGGCTCCGTCATTCAGCTCGAAGGCGCGCGAATCAACGGCGATGTGATGGTCGTGGGTGGCACGTACCGGCCTGCGGACAAAGAGCCGCTGCGCAGTCCCGGAGCCCAGACGATTATGTACGCGGGTTACGACCAGGAACTGCAAAACCTGATGCGCAATCCAAAAGACCTGCTCGCGCCACATTGGTCTGCTGGGTATATAGGGCTGCGACTTCTCGCGGTGCTATTTTGGTTTATTGTGTCTTTGGCTTTGACTGCCGCAATGCCCGGTACAATCAGCCGGGGAATAGCCCGCTTGCAATTAACACTCGGCCGCGTGGCCATTATTGGGGTTGTTGGATCTTTGATAATTGGTCCCGGTGTTATCTTGATCTTGCTCTACCTGCCATACACCGTCAGTGTGCTGATCGGCTTGATGGCCTTTCTGTTGATTGTGGTCTCCCTATTATTTGGCCGCGTGATTATCTACGCCGCCACTGGCCGCTGGTTGCAGCGGAAGTTCTCGAAGAACGGAAATAACTCGGAAGCTGTTGCCCTCCTGTTAGGTACGACTTTTTGGATCGCTCTTTCGTCCCTGCCCTACATTTGGCCACTCGTTGTTGCAGTCGTCCTGGTGACAAGCCTGGGCCTCGCCCTAACCGCTAGATATCGAGTTGGCTGGAAGCGACGGCAGTCAGTCTGAAGTTCGCTTCTTCCCTCCAAAAGCTCGCTAACAACTAAAAATCTCAGACGAATCCAACTCATCATGCATCCAAAGCTCTTCCGGCGTCTGGCAACTGGATAGGCGTCGGGACATTTGTGCAACTTTTTCGAACACCGGGCGTGAGTATCCAGCATGCTTACGCCCGGCATAACCACTGATAACGGGCAACTTAACTAGAACATTCGTCGTGTGTGGTGCGTAAAAGACTGGGATCTCCCTGGGACTTGCCGCAATAGTCCAACATCTTTGTTAAGTGACCGCACGCGGTTTTCTAGTAACCGAACAGGAGGAGTAATGAAAGCGCTGTTTCTCGCAATCGCGCTGGTACTAGTTGGAGTATTTGCCGGCCCTGGTGTCAACGCCCAGACAGGCCCCTCAACCCCGCCCGCTCAACAGGGCGGCGATCCCGGAATCACGCCCAACGGCGCCATCGGCGAAGTCAAAGTAATCGACAACGGCGCGAAGCAACTAATCGTCAAGACAGACGCTGGGTCTTTGGTTACCGTCGCTCTGAGCGAGAAGACGGTTTACATGCGACTGGCTCCCGGCGAGAAGACCCTGACGAACGCGACGAAGATCGCGTTTTCCGACGTGGGCGAAGGCGATCGTGTTTGGGCGCGAGGAAGAGTCTCCGATGATCACAAGTCGGTGCCGGCGAGCGCGCTGATCGTGATGAACAAAGTAGACATCGCGAAAAAGCAGGAGCAGGAACGAGCCGAATGGAAGAAGCGGGGAGTTCTCGGCATCATCACGGCCCTCAAGCCGGAGACCAAAGAGATCACAATCTCGAGCCGAACAATGACCGGTCCGCAGTCGCTGATTATTCCCGTGTCAGATAAAGTGGAAGTGCGTCGCTACGCGCCAGACTCGATTAAATTTACCGATGCCAAGCCGGCAACGTTTGCTGAGCTCAAGGTGGGTGATCAACTTCGGGCCCTGGGAGAACGCAACGCGGACGGTAGCGCCTTCACTGCCGAAAAAGTCGTCACCGGTTCGTTCAAGACGGTGGCGGGCGTAATCACTGCGATCGATGCTGCTACTGGCGAAGTAAAGATCAATGACATCCAAACAAAGCAGCCGCTAACGATTGTCGTCAGGCAGGACGCCGTACTTAGAAAGTTCCCTGCGGCGAATGAGATGGGCGGCATGATGATGATGGGTCGCGGGGCGGGAGCAGGCGGCGCAGCCGCCGGTCAGTCTCCAGCAGGACAGCCAGCGAACGGGACTCAGCCAAACGCCGCAGGTGCGCAACGTGCACCGGGAGGGGCCGGCCAGGGAACCGGTGGTGGCGTTGGCGGAATTCGCATGGGCGGCGGCGGAATGAACCTGCAGGACATGCTCGAACGCCTGCCCACGATCTCCATTGCCGACGTAAAAGTGGGTGACACAATTATTGTTTCCAGCACCAAAGGCGCCGACCCCTCGCGCTTGACTGCGATCAGCCTGATTTCCGGTGCGGACACGCTCCTAAACATGCTGGCGGCGCGCCAGCAACAGGCAGGCAGCCAAACAGCGCCAAATCCGGCGGCGGGTTTGGGTAGTGGCATTCAATTCGGAATCGGTTTGCCATAGTCTGAAAGGTCTTGAGAGTTGTCAGAACCCCGAGCGTTAGCGACGGGCTCGTAATCAGAAATCCTGGCAGAACTCGACCCGCTAGCGACGGGGCTCTAAATCAGTGGTGTTGTCGGAAACCGGAGTGTTAACGACCGGTTTCAATCAGATAGGTACTCTTCGAATGCATAGGGTCTTAATTATGAACGTCTCCAGAAATATTTTACGGCAGTCATCGGGCGTCGCCTTGATTGTTTTGTTGTCGACGACGGTTGCGCTTGCACAACAGGCCAAAGGAACATTGCGCGGCGTGATCTCCGACGAGCTTGGGGCGACGATTGTCGGCGCTACCGTCACACTCACTGACGCGAATGGCGTCGCGAAGACCACCACGACCAACGGCGAAGGCGCATACGTTTTCAACGGCATTGCTCCGGGCAAATATTCGCTGCGGGCTGGCGCTCAAGG
>JBGQJH010000052.1:0-9897 GCA_041498935.1 Pyrinomonadaceae bacterium
CAGCCGGTTAGAACTATCAAGAACACTGCGGCGGTCGTCGGCAACAACAGCAGACGACAGGAAGCGAGAAAGTTGTCGGCACGAAATCCGATCTCCGGTAGTGTTTCGCCACGCTCAAAGTGAGAGAACGCCATCAGTCCGAGGGCTGACAGGATCGGAATTGCGGTTATCAGCTTGCTCCTGCCGACAAACGCAAGGACAACCCACTCAGCAATCAGGCAGGACGTAACTACAGAAGCAATTTCCCAAAGCGCCAGCGCCCGGGTGGTGTGCTCCGGAAGAGACTGTTCCATGTTTTCAACCCTGGCTATCATATGGTTTTCATTTCACCGCGTCACAGCTCGGAGTTTTCCATTCGCAGCAACTGAGAAACGGATCGGATCGCCGACGAGCTGCAACGACCTTCGAGTCCCACCTCCGCTAGCGTGAAGCGCATAGACGCGAGCCTCATGCAAACCTGCACTCAGCGACGTGAGCGGAAATTTGTAACCGTGCCATTCGTCTTTTGCCCAACCCGCCGCCGCAACATCCGGACGAGATTCATTCGCCACGCGCGCTGCTATGTACTTACCATCGACAAAAAGCTCGACCTCGACGCGATCCCAGGGCGCGGCATTGTTGACCACCCAGCCTGAAATTCCCGTGTCGGTCACTTCGCCCCAGCCGTGGAAGTAGGGCGGCAGAATAGTAAGGAACGCAAAAACCGCGAGCGCGCCCACGAGGAGGGTTTCCGCGATCGACTTGCCGATCAGAACATGGACGAGCGTTGTGGATGGCATCTTCATCAGGTTCTCGAAGCGCGCCATTATAAACAGATTCGGCTCCCTGTAGCGCAAACTGTTCGTTGCGGTCGCACAAACTTTGAGCGCCTTCCGCCGCTGACGCGCCATGTCGGCTTGCGCGCGCAAACTGGCAGTTTGCATGACAAAAACAAAAGGGCGGCTTCGAAAGCTCGCCCTCGCCCGAGTCGATGACAGAATAATCAGCCTTTAGGCTGCTGATGGGTAACCACGCAAGCTAAAGCTTGTGCTCTAAACTACACCAGTGCCCAAACGGTAGTTTAGTTGGTTGGCCGGGGCGCTGGCAGGCTTGTCGGAGGAAACAGTTGGGGCCAGAGTTTGGCAAAACGCTCGCGTACCAGATTTTCCACCTCATCGGCGCTCTCGCAGTTGAGACACTCTTCTGCTATCACGCGGGCCTGCTGGGAATCGATGCCCGCAATCGTGCGACGAACACGCGGAATAGCAGACGGCGTCATGCTCAGATCGGTGGCGCCGAGGCCTACCAGCAAAACTGCATAAGCCGGCGTGGATGCCATTTCTCCGCAAACGATCGCCGGAATGCCGGCGCGGGTGGCAGCCTTGAGGCTCTGATCGATGCTGTGCAGCACAGCCGGATGGAGCGTGCGAAACCAATCTGCGACTTCGTCATTGCCGCGATCCACAGCCAGCGTGTATTGCACCAGGTCGTTTGTGCCAAGTTCGAAGAAATCGACGATGCGCGCAATCTTGTCTGCCATGAACACGGCCGACGGCACTTCAATCATCACACCCACGCTGACCACGCCAAAACTTCGGCCCGCATGCTTCAGGTTGGTCGCTTCTTCCTGAATGATTGCTTGCGCACGCCGAACGTCGCTCACGTCGGCCACCATGGGCAAGACGATCTTCAAATGTCCGGTCGCAGCGGCAAGCAAAATGGCGCGGACCTGCTTACGCATGACATCTTCATTGCATAACACGAAGCGGATCGCGCGCAGGCCGAGCGCCGGATTCTTTTCGGCCTCCTGGAATTGCTCGCGCAGGTTTTCTCCACCTAGATCAAATAGACGAATGACCGCGCCTTGCGCGCCCGCGACTCTTGCAATCGCCTCGTAGGCCACGCGCTGCTCATCTTCCGAAACCATGGCCCCGCGTCGCGCCAACAAGAACTCAGATCTATAAAGCCCCACGCCAGACGCACCATACCTTTCAACGCCATCGAATTCGGAGGGCACTTCGACGTTCGCTCGCAGTGTTACTTCAACGCCGTCCTGAGTCTGGACCGGACCGGTCTCCACGTGGTCGGCTGCTGGGCGCCGCTTCACAAGCCTGGCAGTTTCAGATTGATAGTGTTCGAGCGTTTTGCTTGAAGGATGCAGGATAACTTCGTTGCGGGTTGGGTCAACAATGATCTTGTCGCCGGTCTTTGTGCGCCGGTAGAAGTCACGTAAACCAACCACGGCCGGAATGCCAACCCCTCTGGCCAGAATCGCCGTGTGTGACGTCCAACCGCCCATATCCGTGGCGAACGCGCGGGCGTGTATGAGATCCAATTCGGCAACGGCGGAAGGAAGCAAGTCTTGAGCAACAATTACCGCATCCTCGGAGAGATTGCGCTCGCCGGGCTGCGCACCGCTCAGGGCCACCAGCAGACGTTGCATCACGTCTTCAATGTCAGAACCGCGCTCGCGAAGGTAATCATCTTTGATCTGCGAATAGAGATAGAGCAGGTTGTCGCCAACTACCTTCACGGACCACTCGGCATTCACGTGTTCTTCAGTTATGTGGCGTTCAATGTCACTGATCAGTTTCTCATCCTCCAGCAGCAGCAGGTGAGCATCGAAGATGTAAGCGTGATCCTTGCCAAAGCGTTCCTCCGCTCGTTCCTTTATGGTCAGCACCTGCCGGCTCGCCAGGCATACGGCGGCGCGAAAACGCTGTCGCTCTGTTTCCAAATCAGCGTCGTTTATTTTCCAGTGGTAAACGTGCGGGGCGCCCTCGTGCATCCGCAAGACCTGGCCAATCACGATGCCTTCAGAGACGCCCAGGCCTTTGCAGCGTATCTCTCGAGGTTCTGCCATCATATCGAGGACTCCGGTTCCCGCTCGCCAAACCCCTCCGCAAAAAGCCGGTCGATGGCATTCATGGCGGCCTCCTCATCAATTCCCTCAGCGCTGGCCAGCAACTCTGTGCCGCGACTGGCTGCCAACATCAGAACGCTGAGGATCGACTTGGCATCGGCGCTAGCACTACCGTCAAGACGCCTTAACAGCACCTGGCTGTTAAAGCCACTGGCCACCCGGACAAGCTTTGCGGCGGCTCGGGCGTGCAGGCCGAGGCGCGTTTTGATTAGGAGTGTGCGCTCGATCATCAGTTTGCGCTGCTCTTTTCAGGAGGCGCGAGCAGGTCGCCGGCAAGATAGATTCCCTGACGTCCGAGATCGCAAACGCGGCGAGCAGTTTCAGTGAGTGAACCACTGGGTGTTTGGTTGAACAGCTTAATGATCATCGGCAGATTTACACCCGTCACAACTTCGACGTTCCCGTCATCCAAAAACATCGACGCGATGTTGGTCGGCGTGCCACCAAACATGTCAGTCAACAACAACACGCCGACGCCCTGGGAAACACGCGTGATCGCGCGCTGCACTTCATCGCGCGCGGCGTCCACGTCGTCATGCCAACCGATCGAAACCGCCGTGATAAACGAGATGGGGCCAACAATCATTTCCGCCGCTGCCAACAACTCGCCGGCAAGATGGCCGTGCGTAACAATCACACCCGCTACTCGGCGCTTCTCTTCTTTCGGCGCGGCTTGTTGTGGGTTGCTGCTCATGAAATCGCTCCTTATTGAGACTCCCGGGACGGCCAGCTCATCTGTGGCGGTTTGATTTTCTCACGTCCCGGTGGACCACCTTAGCATCGAAACCAGCGCGCCGCAGTCTTCTTCCCATTGCGTTTGCCACCATCACGGAGCGGTGACGACCACCGGTGCAACCAATTCCTACGGTCACATAGGATTTTCCTTCGCGTTTGTATTGCGGCAAGAGATAGTCGAGCAAATCGCAGAAGCGGCCCAGAGTTTCCTCGACCTCCGGCTGCGCTCTCAGGTATTTGACCACGCGCTTGTCGTGTCCTGAGAGTGGTCTTAACTCTGGAATGAAGTGGGGATTTGGCAGATGCCTGACGTCGAACAACAATTCGAGATCGCCGGGATTGCCATATTTATGACCGAAGCTGAGCACCTGAACGCGCATTGGTCCGCCCCTGCGGTCGGGACTGAAGCGCTCCAAAAGGTGACCGCGGAGCGTGTGGACGGTGTGGTCGGAGGTATCGATGATCTGATCGGCCAGGGACCGAACGCGCGACATCGCGGTGCGTTCCGCGCTAATCGCCGGCAACAGGCCCAGTCCTTTGTCGGCCGGGTGTGGTCGCCGCGTCTCACTAAAGCGATGCTGCAACACGTCGTCTGACGCTTCCAGAAACAGAACATAAACAGCCAGCCCGGCAGCTCGCAATGCCGCGAGCTGTTTGCCGAAGTCTGCCAGGAAAGTCCCTTCGCGGATATCGATGACGAGTGCGGCCCGCTCAATTCCTTTTTCGCTTCGGTCCGCGGTAACCAAACGCGCAAACGTTGGCAACATCGTGATCGGCAGATTGTCTACGCAAAAATAACCCAGATCCTCGAAGGCATTAGTCGCCGAAGACATTCCCGAGCCGCTCAATCCGGTGATGATAACGATGTCTGGCGCGGCATCGTTTTTTTCCTGATTCTTATCGGGCGTCTGTTTCATGGGTAGCGTTGTGCGCAATCACGGAAGGTGGAAAGAACGGGACGCGCAACGTGGGTGACGCTGGTGCGGATCTCTTCAATGCCTTCAACTTTGAACCTTAGCTAAGCAGCGGGGGCAAGCCCGCCTTTCTGAGAGATGCCGTGACTAGTTCAGTTAATGCCGCCTTGAACGCCTTTCACTAGAATTGGGACTCAAATCCGATAAGCTCCTGGTTAGGAAGGTGGGCTTGCTCCCGCTGTTTGCCAACACTCACTGCTGACCCCAAGCCTTCCCTACTGATCAGAGATTCCCGGAGCTTATCGGACTCTAGTCACTGAGCCCACGAAGGCTTCGTTCAGGGTTCGATCAAGCCGAAATTTCTGTCCTTGCGTTTATACAACACACCAATGCGCCCGGTGTCGGCGTCCCTAAAGACGATAAATTGATCCGGCTCCGAAGACAATCGCAACGCCGCCTCTTCCGCGGTCATCGGCTTGATCGAATAGCTACGAGCGGAAATGATTCTGGGCGGACGCGGCGTGGCTTCCAGTTGCCCGTCGGGAGTCGGCGCCACGGCAGCGGTAGGTCGCGCTCCCTGCTTGCGGTCGATGATCTTTTTCTTGAGTTTAAGGGCCTGCTTTTCAACCTTCTCAATCGCGCGAGTCAGCGCCAGGTACATATCGGCATTGACGTCTTTGGCGGTCAGGGTGTGATCGCGCCAGTGAACCACCACTTCGCCGATGTGACGGTTTTTCTCCACGGTGATGATGACGTGCACCGAGGGTTCGGTGCCATTGAAAATGTGGTTAAGTTTCTTGAAATTATCTTCTACGTGTTTGCGAATGGCAGGAGAAACTTCAACGTGACGACCGGTGTACTCAAACCTCATGACTGCGGTTCCCTTCTCACCCTGTCTTGTCAGAACCACCGGCGTTAGCGGGTGGATGAATAGAGTAATGCTTGCCAAACTGCGAACACCTTTGGCGAACATTAAACACTTGAGGGGCGAAAACTGTCCGGGCGCCGTAGCGGCGGATCTCTGTGTCCGCCGAAAGTGGGCGCACTCACAGGTGCGTCCCAACCAGTGTCCTCACACCACGGCGCGGCGCTCGCGCGAGCCGGGAATGCTCATTTGGTCGCGATACTTGGCGACCGTCCGGCGCGATAACTTTATTCCGTCTTTGATCAAAATCTTCACCACCTGATCGTCAGTGATGGGGTTGTGTGAATCTTCTTCTTCAATGAGCTTCTTGATCTTCAACTTGATGATGCGTGTGGAAATCTCTTCACCGTCTTCGTTCATCATGCCTTCGGTGAAGAACCGGCGCAGCTCGATTACGCCCTGCGGCGTATGCGCATACTTCCGGTTAACCACTCTGGAAACTGTAGAAAGGTGCATGCCAATATCCTCGGCGATATCTTTCAGCATCATCGGCTTGATATATTGCACACCCTTGTCGAGAAACTCCTGTTGGCGGTGCACAATCGACTCGACGACTTTGTAAATAGTCTGGCGCCGATGTTCGATGTTGCGCAAAAGGTCGACCGCGGAGCGCATCTTCTCGCGAATAAAACTCTTCGTCTCATTGCTGACGTCCGATTTACCAAGCATCTGCTGATACTGCTGACTAACCCGAAGACGCGGGCTGCCGTCGTCCGCGAAATAGATCACATACTCCTCGTCGTCTTCATCGAGTTTCTCAATGTATATCTCCGGAGAAATCAGAATTGGCTCTTCGGCGGAATAGCGCCGGCCGGGGTAAGGATCGAGCGTCCGAATAAACTGCAACTCGTTTAGCAGCGTGTCCACGTCGCTGCCGATCTGTTTCGCCAGGTGCGGCAATTTGTGTTGTTGTAAATCCGCAAAGTGATCGCTGATCAAGCGAGCTGCCAGGCGATCACCTTCGCCCTTCATTTCCAGTTGCACCAGCAAACATTCTCTGACGTCGCGTGCCCCGCAGCCTATCGGGTCGAGATGCATGACGGCCCGCCGCGCGGTTTCAACTGTTTCCACACCCCACGAACCCATTGCGGCAATCTCTTCATTGGTGGCATTTAGCCTGCCGTCCGCATCGAGGTTGCCAATGACGCTTATCGCCGCGTCGCAGATCTCGTCTTCGATCGGACTCATGTGCAGTTGCCACTCGAGGTGATCCGCCAGGGAAGGCGCCCTGGTCAGAAACTGTTCGAAAGTGGGTGCATCTTCTTTGTATTCGATCTCCTGGGTCTTATATCCAGGGTCGAGGTAGTCCTGAAACTCCCGGCCAAAATCAATCTCCTCAAACGCATCGCGCGCAGATTCCTCACCTACAATTTCGTCGCCCACTGAGTCTTCGCTCAAATCAGCGGTCGCTATTTCCTGGCCATCACTAGCGCCACCCTCGCCCTCCCCTTCGGCGTATACAGCCGGCAACGTTTCCAGATCACCCGAACCATTTGACGCCGGGCTGCCGAGTTCCGGTTCACCGGCCGCTATCTGTGGCTGATCAGGCGCGGCGCCGGGATCAGCATTGGCGAGATGGTCGAGAATTTTTTCCGCCAGCTCACCGACCTCTTCCTGTGTCGCCACTTCCTCCAGCACCGGGTTCTCGAGTAACTGCGCTTGAATCAAGTCAGTCAACTCGAGAGTGGTCATCTGCAACATCTCGATGCGCTGCCGCAACTGCGGTGTCAGCACGAGTCGTTGAGAGAGGCTGGTAGTTAGTTTAAGAGACATTCCTTACGTCAAAAGTACGTTTGATTGTTATTTTTGCGACTGAGCGCGCTGGGGGAATTATACTCGATTAGAGCACATTTGCGCCCACCTGTTTCGCCTTCGCATTACATGCGGAATTTTTCGCCAAGATAAAGCCGTCGCACTTCAGCGTCTTCTGTCAACTCCTGCGGAACGCCCGCGCGGAAAATGCGACCGTCGGCCATGATATAGGCACGATCGGTAACTCCCAGTGTCTCGCGAACATTGTGATCTGTGACCAGAATGCCGATGCCACGATTACGTAAATAAAGTATGACATTTTGAATATCGTCGACAGCCTTGGGATCAATTCCCGCGAAGGGTTCGTCAAGCAGAATATATTGTGGTTCAGTTGCAAGCGCACGCGCGATTTCGGTTCTTCTCCTCTCGCCGCCTGAGAGCGCATCGCCGCGGGTATTGCGAACCTGCGCAATCCCAAACTCTGCCAACAACTCTTCAAGCCGTGTGAGTCGCTCGCGCCGGCGGAGCCCCATCGTCTCGAGCACGGCGAGAATGTTTTGCGCTGCCGTCATCTTGCGGAAGATAGAGGGCTCCTGAGGAAGGTAGCCAAGACCCAAACGCGCCCGAAGATACATCGGCAGCCTGGTGATTTCGCGATTGCCGAGGCTTACTATTCCCGCATCAGGACGCTCAAGCCCCACGATCATATAAAACGTAGTAGTCTTTCCCGCGCCGTTTGCGCCCAGCAGTCCGACGACCTCGCCCTTTTCCACGTAGAGACTGACGTCGTCCACCACCCGGCGCTGGCCGTAGTTTTTTTCCAGGTGAAACGCAGCGAGCGCGGAGGCTGACGGGATCGGTGCTGACTGGCGGGTGGCGTGAGAACTATCGGCAACTGACTTTTCGTTGCGATGCTCCGCGATCTCGACGCCTCCGGCTTGTGTGCTCGTCATACTCAGACCAATTAGCCGCAGATTAACGCAGATTCACGCGGATCAGAAAAAGGAATAATAGACTGTCGGATCCATTCGCTAACGTTTTGTTTTCCAATTCCGATCCGCGTCTAATCCGCGTAAATCCGCGGCCGCTTTTACTGCTTCCTCACTTTGTGGATCGATCTTACACGACCGGGGGATTCTGGACCTCTCACGTCATCCGCGGTCACTCTACCGTCTCGCATATTGACGGTCAAACGGCCACCTTCCGTGCTTCCCTTCTCCACGTCTTCAACCCTGGCCGGATTGCCTTTCAGCACGGCAACTTCGTCAGCACTCGTATATTGGACCCAGTCGCCGGTGCCCTTTCGGTTTGGCTGCGTCAACACCACGTTGCGCTGCGCGATAGTCTTTTCAACCTCGCTCGAATCCTTCAGCAGGTAGACGTCGGCTACGTCGCTGGTGAGGCGATCGCTGCCCTGGCGAATATCGACGTTGCCTTCATAGCGCAAGGTGCGATTCACATCCGAATACGCCATCGCATCCCCCGAAGCGAACACCGGCACCGTGCTACTGGCCCCTTCGATGCGCCGCCGGGCGTTGTAGATCTCACTTTGCACATGGCCGTTAGCTTCCATTTTTTTCTCGTTCACATAGATTGTCAGCTTGTCACCACGCACAAAATTATCGTCTTGCCAGGCTCGCGCATTACCCGTGTAGATCGCCACGCCGCTGTCGCTGTGAAACTCGCCCCGGTCGCTGACGACGTAGACCGGACTCTTAACTTTGGAAAACGGCGTGGCTCCGTTCGTCTGCTCCTGGCTGTAATAGGTTGTCGCTGTCTTGCCGCGACTGTAGGACACATGATTAGTCAAATCCGAATCAAGCTCTACGCCTTTCGTCCGTGCGCGTGAATCCCAAACTGTAGGATCACCTCCGCGCAAATGCACGGTGTTGTCGGCAGCCGTGTAGGAGATGTTCGACGCCAGGCCATTGCGGTCGTTTTCGTTAAACTTCGCTTCTCCCTGCGCATCCATTCGCTCAATGTCCTGCGTGTCCTTTACGAAGACCACCGTCATCTTCTGCGATGTAAGGGTGCGAGTTCCGCGGTCCTCAACCTTCTGAACCGGTTCAATCACAGTCCTGGCGCCGCCCGTCGCCGTGAAGGTGCGGGCGAGGTTCCCAGTTTCAAAGAAATCGCAATCGAGGCGCGGAGCAGTAAGCGTTTTCTGGTCGGCCTTAGCGTTCTTGATTACCGGGTCAACGAACAACTCTGCGCTGCCCACCGCTTCGGCTTTGTCCAGGTCGCGGCCAGTTACCCGCCAGGTAAGTTTTACGGCGTCCGCCGTGAGGCGCTTATTCGCGGCGCGTGGATCGTTTGCTTTTGACCTGGGAGCGGAGAGATTGATCACTGAACGGCCTTCGGTGCGCATTTGTTTTAAGAGACTGCGATCGCCCTGGGCCTGGAACAAGACTTCGATCAAGTTCGCGCCTGTCAGTTGCAACTCCGAATCAGCGTCGAGGGTTTTGCCGCCTGCATTCCGCATCGCCACGGCGCGTTCGAGCCGTTGATCTGCATCCAGGAAGAAGTCTATGTCCACCGAATGAACCTCCGCGGATCGCCCTGGCTCCATGGTGCGCAGATAGGAGTTGGTCCTGACCTCCAGTTTTTGCAGGTGCTTTTGCTGGTTCAGAGTGGCATAGAGATTCTCGCCGCTCATCAAGTCGCTGCCC
>JBGQJH010000053.1:0-9715 GCA_041498935.1 Pyrinomonadaceae bacterium
CGCTTTGCTTCGTCAACTGGCCTCCAGTAAGATTCATCGGATTTTCAACCCAGAGGAAACCAACTTCAACAAATGATCAAAACCATCGAATGGACGGACGAAGGCATTCGCATGTTGGACCAGCGACTGCTGCCGTCGGAAGAAAAATACCTCCTGCTGCGGTCGTATGAAGAAGTCGCCGAAGCGATTAAGAAAATGGTCGTGCGCGGGGCGCCGGCCATCGGTGTCTCCGCCGCGATGGGACTCGCGCTCGGGGCAAGCCAGTCAGTGGGCACTTCAGTTGCAGACCTCGAGGACGACTTCAACTACATGTGCCAGGTGATGTCCCAGACGCGGCCGACGGCGGTTAATCTGTTCTGGGCCATAGAGCGGATGCGCGAGACGCTGCAGCGAGAAAAAAGCAGCACTCAGGATCCGCAAAAGATCAAAGCGCGCCTGGTTGCAGAGGCTCTCAGCATTTTTCGTGAAGACATCGAGGCTAACCGCGCGCTGGGACGTTTTGGGGCGGAACTGCTTGCGGATGGAGACACAGTGCTCACGCATTGCAACGCAGGAGCGCTCGCAACGGCCGGCGATTACGGAACGGCGCTTGGCGTGATCAGAGGCGCAATAGACGCCGGGAAACGCATTGCAGTTATTGCCGATGAGACCAGGCCATTCCTGCAGGGGCTCAGGTTAACAGCCTGGGAACTCGCGAAGGATAATATTCCCGTGACTGTGATTACCGATAACATGGCGGGACATGTAATGAAAAGCGGCCAGGTAAATGCGGTCGTCGTGGGCGCCGATCGAATTGCCGCCAACGGCGACACAGCGAATAAGATCGGTACTTACATGGTTGCCGTGCTGGCCAAGAAGCACAACATCCCGTTTTACGTTGCGGCGCCAATTTCGACGCTGGATCTTTCGTTGAAATCTGGCGACGAGATTCCGATCGAGGAACGCGACCGGAGAGAAGTGACGCATATAAAAGACCATCAACTCGCTCCAGACGGCGTGGGTGTGCAAAACCCGGCGTTTGATGTAACCCCCAACGATCTGATCGCAGCGATTATTACTGATAAGGGTGTTGCCCGAGCGCCTTACGTGAGTAGTTTGCAGGGGTTGATGGGGACAAATGCCGTTGGCTCGAATGGTTGAGTCCTCGCTCTTTCAGAAACGACGCTTTACGAGTTTACTTCCTGGCGAACCGGCTGTTTTTCCACCAGTCAATCGTAAGCTGAAGGCCCGTTCTTAAGTCTACATGGGGTGCGAAGCCCAGCAGATCGCGCGCGCGCGAGATATCCGCAAGGCTGTGTTTTACATCGCCGGCCCGAGCGTCTTCAAAATCCGCAACCACGTCAGACTTGCCGGTTAAACTTTTCAACTCAGCCAGGAGTTGATTCAAGGAGATTCGTTCTCCGTTCGCTATGTTGATAACCTGGCCGATGCCCCTGGCGCTTTCCGCCGCCTTCAGGTTAGCGTCCACCACGTTATCGATGTAAGTGAAGTCTCGCGACTGTTCACCGTCGCCGTAGATAACGGGGCGCTCTCCGCTAAGCAGGGCGCTAATGAAACGTGAAATCACGCCAGAGTATTGCGAGCTGGGATCCTGTCGCGGCCCGAAGACGTTGAAATATCGCAGTGAGACCGTTTCCAAACCATAGACGCGCGTGAAAACCTGACAGTAGTGCTCGCCCACAAGCTTTGCCACTGCATAGGGCGAGAGCGGCTCCGGAAGCATGTTTTCCACTTTGGGAAGCGTCGGCTGATCGCCATAGGCTGAGCTGGAAGCCGCGTAGACTATGCGCTTGACCTTGTTTTCCCGCGCGGCCAGAAGCAAAGAAAAAGTTGACTCGACGCTGGCGATGTGAGTCTGTCGCGGATCCTCAATTGAACGTGGCACGGACGGAATCGCAGCTTCGTGGAAAACCAACTCGACATCTTCAAGCGCTTTCCGCAGCGACTTCTCATCGGCGAGGCTTCCATGGATGAAATCTACTTCGCCTTTGATCTCCTCCAGATTCTCACGGTAGCCGGTTGACAGGTCGTCGATAATCCGCAGCCTGGCACCAGCGGAGGACAGGGCCGATGCAATATGGGAACCGATAAAACCAGCCCCGCCGGTGACCAGCGCGATTCCTGTTAAGGGCATAAGATAAAAAGGTGGTGTCAGTGCGTCAGCCGGGATTTTGTGATGCAAGCCGGTCGGAGCAAGCCATTATCGGCCCACGCCAGTATATTCAAAACCCAGTGCTCGCATGTCTGCGGGCTCGTAGATGTTTCGCAAGTCGGCAATCCTCGGCGACCTCATCAGGTCGCGGATACGGCGCATATCAAGCGCCCGAAACTGATTCCACTCCGTCACAAAGACGAGGGCATCGGCATCCGTTACTGCCTCATATTCGTCGGCTGCATACTTGATTTCGGGAAGAACTTCGGCTGCCTCTTTCATGGCTACTGGATCATAGGCTCGCACCGTTGCCCCACGTTGCAGTAACTCGATAATGATGTCAATGGCCGGAGCTTCGCGCATATCATTTGTTTCCGGCTTAAAGGCGAGCCCCAAAATCGCAACGGTCTTTCCTTCGAGATCGCCAACAAGCTTTGCAATCTTAGGGACCATTGCCAGTCGCTGGCGGCGGTTCACTTCAATCACAGCGTCTACGATCATTGAATCGCGACCAAACTCATGTGCCACTGAAGCTAGCGCCTGGGTGTCTTTCGGAAAACATGACCCACCAAAGCCGGGCCCCGGGTGCAGGAATTTGCTGCCGATGCGACGGTCCATGCCAATGGCCCTTGCCACGTCGTGTACATCACACCCGATACTTTCGCAGAGATTCGCTATCTCGTTAATGAAAGATATCTTCATGGCGAGAAACGCGTTGGCCGCATACTTTGTCAATTCCGCAGCTTCCAGCGAGGTCAGCACGAAGGGCGCCTCAATTAGATAGAGCGGTCGATAAAGGTCGCGCATGATGGCGATTGCTTCCTCGTCACGACTGCCAAGCACGACGCGATCGGGCCGCATGAAATCATTAATCGCCGCACCTTCCCGCAAGAACTCCGGATTAGACACTATGCCAAAATTCAAGCGAGATTTCTGCTGCTCGCGTATTAACTTTCGCAGATACTCACCGGTCCCAATAGGCACCGTCGATTTGGTTACGATGACCTTGTAACCGTTCATATATTCCGCAACCGAGCGAGCCGCAGCTTCAACGAAACTAAGATCCGCCGAACCGTCACTCTTGGGTGGTGTACCAACAGCGAGGAAAATTACCAGCGCCTGCTCGACTGCCTGTTTGGGGTCCGTCGTAAATCGCAGGCGACCTGACTGCATGTTCTTTATTACTAGTTGCTCAAGCCCTGGTTCATAAATCGGCATCTCTCCAGCCGAGAGGCGGGCGATCTTCTCCGAATCAATGTCGACGCAGGTAACGTCGACGCCAAACTCAGCAAAACACGCACCCGTAACCAGGCCGACATAACCAGTGCCAATTACCGCGATATGCATTAAGGGTTACCTTCAGAAACCAAGGAAGGAATTAATCGGCAAACGCAAAACCTTGCGGGTCAAGCACGACATGCCGTCGCGTGACCCGCAAGGTTTTGCATAACTGACCGCAGCGCTCAAAGCGGCGCTGCAGTATTTCATTGAACGCAGCAATCGATGACTTACTTCGACGGGCTGATTACGATTGCAGTGCCACCGAAGTTAAGGTCGTTGTTGTGCAGCGCTGCATACAAGATTCCGGCGACGGCGCCGGCACCCAACAGCAATAGCGCAGCCAACTCACCGCCACTCATCTTGTCGTCATCGTCCCCGGGATCATTCTTGGGGTTCGGCGTTCCTGCGGTGGCGCTCTCACCTGCGGCAACCTGTTTCACAGCACTGCCAACGTGCAACTGCGCTACGCCGGAATGAGTTGTTAAGGATGTGACTCCCTTGACAACGTTAACTGTAAATGAGGTTGCCTGGCTTCCATCTACCACCACCACACCATCTTTGGTTGTGAAGTTGACAGAAGTTCCAGCCACGGTCGAGACGTGAGCGGTACCGTTCTCAAGCAATCCCATGATGCTTTTTTCGGTGAAGCTCAATTTCAAGTTCGAGCTAGGTGCGAGTTCAACTCGGCCCAACTTGCTAAGGTTCACAGTGGCACTGCTCTTCTCGGCGGTTGTGATTAGGCTATCCGAAAACACCGTACCACCAGAAACCGCATTCTCGCCATTTACTGTAACCTGGCCGGCGATGGACAACTCGCCCGATGGGGCTTTTGCTGCTGGCGACGCTAAGACTGCCATTGAGTAAACACTCAAAATGGCAACTGCCACCACGGCCGCTATGGGTTTGCGGCTCCAAGTTTTGCTGATCATTAACTTTCCTCCCGTATTGTGAACAAATTCTTGATTGCGTGCCGCGACGGCCAAAATGTCGTCCGAGGTAGGCTTACCTGTTCGTTCTCCTCGTCGAGCCAGTGCAATGTCTAAAGGTCAAAGTGCCGTCTGCAAAGCCTAAACACGGGGCTGTTATTACATGAATGAAGGCACTCTGTCAACAGCCTTTTCGCCAAACTTTGCTTCAAAACTGTGCTTTTTTGTGCTGGTCTCGAATTTATCACATGGTCCCTTCCCAGTCCAGACTTTTCTGCCCACTTTCCTGGGCCTGGCATTGAAGGATCAGCGGCCCAATTTGGCGAAGCCAGCTACGAACAAATAGAATCCGTCACCCTGAATCTTTCGAGTTGAACCAGAGAAACCGGTCTAAGTTTCGGTGGGGATTTATACCGGCCTTGTACCAGGTAGGAAGCTTCAAGGCGTCGACACACGGCGAGCGCGGGTCATGACTTTGGCCCCAACGGGACTCGAAACAGCAGAACCTACCGCATTGCTAGTATTATGATTGATCTTTTCCAGCAACTCGGCCTGCTCGTAAGGGTCGAGACGGGCAAAGATGTAGAAGGGCTCCCGCGCGCGAACGACGCCGAGATACCT
The DNA here is from genome assembly GCA_041498935.1 of Pyrinomonadaceae bacterium. Lineage (GTDB taxonomy): Bacteria > Acidobacteriota > Blastocatellia > Pyrinomonadales > Pyrinomonadaceae > PSRF01. The sequence continues at coordinate 4,981 of JBGQJH010000053.1, forward strand.
AAACGTGGCTTGCACCACCTCGCCAATTCTCAGGGTTTGAAACCGTGGAGGCCTCTCAAAGAGCAGACGCAACTCACCTCCGGCAACGGCCTCAAGCTCGGGCAGATAGTCGTTTTGGCTTTCGCGCGCGATCTGCACCGCCATTTGCCGGAGGGCGCGGATACGGTTTGAGTTTCGACGATAGTAAACGGCATTTACTTCATGTCGGCTGGCGCGATCATCGACAACTTCCTGCTCATTTCTCAAGTAGCCCAGATAGGCACGGACCACCGGGCCGAATTGCTGGTCTTCCGTTACCGTCTGTGCCGCAGCGACGAAACCGGTACTCACGATAATTAGCAATCCGAGGAAGCCGGAGCGGAGCAGTCGAGAGTTACACATGGACTGTCACCTCTAACTTGAAGCGAAAGTATTAGGCGGTTTACTTTGCAAGAACGGAGAGGGATTGTACCATCTCTGACAACACCTCCGTTGCGCCCTTGTTTCAGCAATGTTACATTGATCTTCAATTTCGAGTAAGTCGTCATGACGCGCGAGGCTCTTTTGGAAGGCTCTTTTACCGGAAAAAAAGTGGCGCTGGGAATCAGTGGCGGCATCGCGGCATATAAGGCGGCCGAGGTGCTGCGCGGGCTGCAACGGGCCGGCTGCGCGGTCAGAGTCGGCATGACAAAACGCGCCTGCGAGTTCATACAGCCGCTCACCTTTCGAGCGCTTTCGGGCTCGCACGTTATCGTCGACGATTATGCGCCAGACAATCCGGATCCCATTGCCCACATAACATTTTCGCAGACTGTCGATCTGTTCCTGATCGCTCCCGCAACGGCAAATATCATCGGCAAGCTGGCAAATGGAATCGCTGACGATTTCTTGACTTCGACTTACCTCGCCTCAACGGCCCCGGTGTTGATTGCGCCGGCGATGAACACTTCAATGTGGCACCATCCGGCAACTCAACGAAACATGCAGCAGCTTCGGTCAGATGGTGTTTACATTATTGACCCTGATGAAGGTGAGATGGCGTGCGGGGCCATCGGGCCGGGCCGGCTCAGTGAACCCGAACGAATTGTGGCGGCGGCGCTGGAGATTCTGCAAAACTCGGGAAAGGAGAGCGCGAACGATCTTGCCGGCGAGCACGTGCTGATCACGGTTGGGGCAACCCGCGAGGCGATAGATCCGGTTCGTTTTCTGTCTAACAATTCTTCAGGTCGCATGGGTTTCGCAATCGCTGAGTCGGCAAGCAGACGCGGAGCCCGCGTTACCCTGGTGGCCGGCGCCACCACGACCGCTCCTCCCGATAACGCTGCGCTTATTCGCGTAAACTCGGCCGCGGAGATGCATGCAGTCGTGATGAGCGAGCTTTCCAACGCGTCTGTCTTTATCGGCGCTGCGGCGGTCGCCGATTACCGTCCGGTCGAGCGTTCGCTGCGAAAGATCAAGAAGACTCAATCGACGCTTTCGCTGCAACTCGAACGGACCCAGGACATTTTGCGGGAAGTAGCGGACGCAAGACAGGACGGGCTACTGGTCATTGGATTTGCCGCAGAGACTGAGAACATCCTCCGGAATGCGCGCGAAAAGCTGACGACTAAGAATCTCGATGCGATCGTCGCAAACGACGTCACTAAAGATAGGGTGGGTTTCGATGCGGTTACCAACGAAGTAACAATCATCAGCCGCGACCGAAAAGCGCCGATTCATGTGCCGTTGATGGCCAAAACGAATGTCGCGAATATCATCCTGGACGAGATTGTTCGGCTGCGCGCGCGGGTGAAGCCGACACGATCTCTCAAGTCTGTTCAGCGGAGGTCCAGGAAAGCTTAGCTCGATCATTTGTAAACGCAAACTGTTAGTTTGCGTTGCTCGGTCCGCAAACTAGCAGTTTGCGTTACAGCATCTCCCCAATCCGCTCTCAAGCAATACAAGCGAGTCTGATGCCTTCTGAAATCGAAATCACTGAGTTACTTTCACTTCTTAGAGATACCCAAGAGCAAATCGCTTACTTCAAGGAATTGGGTGTCGAGGGTATAGAAAAGAAGCCTCCGCTTTCCGACGTTTCTGTAACGACGCGAACAGCTGCCTACGAATCAGAGCCGCCTCTTGCTGAATCGTCTCACCATCAAGGCGCCGGCATTTCAACCAACGCCAATCCCGTTGCTGCTGTCGCTCAAGAGGCTCCGGCTCAAGAGCGTGCGACTTCCCTGCCGCCAGCGACGTTGTTTGGAGACTTAACTCCGCCGCCGGTCAGAATTCAGAAGTCTTCGGAAAGTTTCGAAGAAATTTGGACTGACGTTGGAGACTGCACCCGCTGCCCGCTTCATAAGGACCGGACAAACATCGTACACACTGAAGGCAATCGCAAAGCGCGGCTGATGTTTGTCGGCGAAGCACCCGGCGCCGATGAAGATGCGCAGGCACGTCCCTTCGTAGGACGCGCGGGCCAACTACTGACGAAGATCATCGAAGCGATCGGGCTGAAGCGAGAAGAAGTTTTGATCGGTAATGTTAACCGCTGCCGTCCACCCGCTAATCGGCCGCCAACGCCTGAAGAAGCATCGATGTGCAAGCCTTTTCTGCTCCGTGAAATTGCAGCCGTGCAGCCCGAAGTGATCGTCGTACTCGGCAACACGGCAATGCGGAACCTTCTGGATATCAAGCAGGGAATCACAAGAGTACGCGGCCAGTTTCAGGATTATCACGGCGTAAAAGTGATGCCTACCTTCCACCCGGCCTATTTACTTCGCGACCCATCGAAGAAAAAGGAAACGTGGGAAGATCTTAAGAAGGTGCGCGACTACCTTGACACTAACCCAAGGCGAGAGAGCTGAGGCCGCGGGGGCAAGCCCCCTTCCCAACCCTGAGACCGCCAAGGTGACGCTCAGTAAGGAAGGGGGCCTGCCCCCGCCGGCTGGTCACTAATCTTTCTCTACCCTTCCGACTTTTGCAATTTGGAATTTCGCGCTACCTTCTCACGCGTGCAACACCGACCGGAATCTTCCCGCAAGGATTCGTCAAACAAGAACCAGATGACCGCGGCTGAACCTGCCGGCGCGGGTGGGCCCCAGTACGCTGAAGTGGCTGTTCCGGTCCACGTTTCCTCGACATTTATTTATCGACTACCAGTTTCCCTGCGCCACCTCGCGCAGGCCGGTTCTCGAATCGTTGTCCCTCTCGGCAGAAAGTTTGTTACCGGCTACATCGTCGCGCTGCCCGACAATCTTCGAGCCGGGACTAGCCTGCAAGAGTCCAGCGTCAAGGAAGCAAAAGAAATCCTCGATGCCGTCCCGCTCGTTACGCCGGAGTTGCTCCGGCTCACGCGCTGGGTTGCGGAATATTATTTGGCGCCCTGGGGTGAAGTGATCAAGGCGGCGCTACCTCCCGGCATTAGTCCAACGATAGACCCATTTCTTTCTATCACTGAAATCGGACGGGCTCAGCTGAGGAAGTCGACTTCAGACGACACGCCAACAATCAGACAGCGGCTGCTTCAGTTTGTGGGTGAGTCAGAAGAGATTGGCCTCGCGGCAGTTTCCAATGAATTTGGCAGCGCGCCGGCTACCAGGCTGGCGCGGGAACTCGAAAAAGACGGCCTCGTCGCGATCATGCAACGCCCAGGCAGCGACTTCGTAAGAGCCAAATTTCAACGGCGAGTGCGGCTCGTCACCACTGACGAGAACCCCAGCGATGCCGAGGGACGCAAGTTCACCGCGGCCCAGCTAAGAGTCATCGAAGCTCTTAAAGATCAAGACTCGCTCCCCCTGACGGAGTTACTCGCTCGCGCCAACGTCAGTTCTTCTTCCGTCAGTACCTTGCAAAAAAGAAATATCGTCGAAGTCTTTGAAGAGAGACTGCGACGCGATCCGCTGGGCGATGCGACCTTTGAACGGCATGAAGACTACGTGTTGACTGAGGACCAGGAGCGAGCATTGGCAGAACTAGACCCGCCATTGCGAACTCGTGCCTACGCGCCGTTCCTGCTACACGGCGTGACGGGAAGCGGCAAAACCGAAGTTTACATTCGAGCAATGCGCGTAGCGCTGAGTCTCGGCCGCTCGGCATTGATGTTAGTGCCGGAGATTGCGCTGACTCCGGTCTTCTCTCGACGTTTGCGAATGCACTTCGGCGACCGAGTGGCGATTTTTCATTCTTCCCTGTCCCGCGGCGAACGATTTGATGAATGGACGCGCGTCAGAAACGGCCAGGCGCGAATCGTTATTGGCACACGCTCGGCGGTCTTCGCGCCGGTAAGAGATCTTGGGCTGGTGATCGTCGACGAAGAACATGAATCAACGTATCGGCAGCAGGATTCTCCCCACTATAACGGGCGTGACACGGCAATTGTGCGCGCTCAAAAAGAGTCCGCCGTGGTCATTTTGGGTTCGGCCACACCATCGCTCGAATCGTTTCACAATGCGAGCAGCGGCAAGTACCGCTACCTGCAGCTCCCGAATCGCCTGGGTAACCGGCCGATGGCCGTTGCGGAAATTATCGACATGCGCGAGGTATTTGCGCGTTACCAGAAGCCCCGGATTTTTTCCGATGAACTGCTTCAGGCGATCGAGGAAGCGCATCAGAAAAAAGAGCAGTCGATCATTCTATTGAACCGCCGGGGCTACTCTAGCTTTGTTCTTTGCCGATCGTGTGGCGAAAGCGTCCAATGCCCGAACTGCGATGTGACCCTGACGTATCACCGCAGTGAGCGAGTGATCATTTGCCATTATTGCAACCATCGGGAAGC
>JBGQJH010000054.1:0-9649 GCA_041498935.1 Pyrinomonadaceae bacterium
AACCACCGATGATCTGTTCGACGTCTTTTTCTGTAACCATAAGATTGGCAAGCTTGATCTTCGCGACAACAAACTGAGCTAGAATGTGTTTACCATGTCTCCGAACACCTGTTTACCATGTCTCCGGTCTATACACCTTCCTAACCCCGAGCTGATTGTAGTTGACGCACTAAAAGTCGTGAGCGGCTTTCGACGAAAAAGGCACGGTCAACCGGGAATGTCTCTCAGGTTGGGAAGGGTGGCTTGCCCCCGCTCTGCTTTCAAAAGAGCTCCTTTGCAGCTTCCTTTGCTTCTTCAACAGTTCGAACCCGTCCGTCCAACTGCATCTCATAGATCGCCTTGGTGATTTCTCCAATTTTAGGACCAGGGGACAAACCCATTTCGAGTAAGTGCCGGCCCATCAGCAAAGGCGCGGGCGGCTGCAGCTCGACTTCCAGTTCCTTCGCGCGCTGAATAAACCATTCCTGCGCTTCAGACGTAAACCACTCTTCGCGCGGAAGGTCCTCTGCGTTGCGTCCGAGCGAATCTGCCTTAGCCACTCGGTAGAGCAGATCGAGTTCACACTTGCGCGCCAGCCGTCGAAACGCGCCATCACCAACCTCATCCTTCCTTTTGAAGAACTCGCCTGGCTTCAGATGGTCTCGGACAAGCGCGACTACCTGTCCCCGGACGTCGTAGCCATCGAGGCTGTGGATGTTCAGGCGAGCGAGAAAACTTTCCGTCGGCGCAACCCCTGCTTCCTCATGGCCACGCGAGCGCAGGCGACCTTCAAGAAACTCCGTTGTTGCCGGCTTACCGAAGTCGTGGGCGATAGCGGCAAGCATTACGGTCACTCGTTTCGCATGAGGCAAGTCGTCGACTAATTCGCGCGCGCGATTGGCGACCAGCAGCGTGTGTACAAAGACGTCCCCTTCCGGATGCCACTCGGGATCCTGTGGCACATCCATCAGGTGTTTTATCTCGGGGAACATCTGATCGATTGCGCCCAGCTTGCGCAACCAGTCCAACCCACTTGCAGGACGCTGAGCGCGCAGCAGGAGTTTTTCCATTTCTCCCCAGACGCGCTCGGCCGGGAGATCAGACAAATCGATGGTACGGCAGAGCGCAACAGTCCGCGCCTCAATATCAAACGCAAATCGGGCGGCAAGCTGCGCTGCACGGAACACCCGCAGGCTGTCCTCGGCAAATGTATCGACCGAAACTGCCCGGAGTGTCTTGTCCTTAATGTCTTCCTGCCCGCCAAATGGATCGATGATTTCTCCGGTCAATGGGTCTTGCAGAATGGCATTAACGGTGAAGTCGCGGCGGCGCGCGGCATCTTCGATGGACATTGAAGGATCGCCTTCAATAACGAAAGCACGATGGCCGCGGCCAGACTTGCGTTCGCGCCGCGGCAGCGAGACATCCAGATCAGGACCAAGCTTGTAGACCGTGAATGCTTCACCGACGACATTTACCGGACCAAACTCGTCGAGCAAGGCGCGCAACCTCGCCGGTTCAACCCCGTAAACCTCGAGATCCCAATCCTTCGGCTCGATACTCATGAGCAGGTCGCGAACGCAGCCGCCGACGAGCAGCGCGCGACCGCCGGCAGCGCGAACCGCGCTGGCTAAAGCGACAACTTTTTCGGGAATCGCGGACATGGAAGTCCAATGTCCAACGTCTAATGTTCAATGTCAATAACAGAACGAGTCTTTGAACTCTGGACTTGGTGTTTGCTATCAAAGAGCGGGGGCAAGCCCGCCTTCCTTACCGTGAGCTGACCACAGTTGAGTTCTGATCCTGCCGGAAGGCTCCCAAGCAGAGATAACAAGTCGTGATCATAATCTCTCAGGTGAGGAAGGCGGGCTTGCCCCCGCTCCTGATCTTTGGTCTCTAGTTGGGAGTTGGACTTATTCTTCAGGAGATTCGACGAGGACTTGAACGCCCCGCGTGGATGGCAGGCAACTGATGATTTGCACCCGGTCGATCTTTGTCAGCTCGCTTCCAGCAGCGTGCCAAAGCTTCACCCAGAAAGTTCGCGTCTCACCGTGGATCGCAAACGTAGAACCGTCGTTCATCACTGCGACCGGCTCGGCTGTGGTGCCGTCACGTAATTCCTCGAGGAGCTCGGGTACGAACGGTTTAAATTGATCAAACTGCACGAGCACATCGCGGTCTGCTATCTCAGCAGGCGGTAACTCGACCGGCTCGCTGGATTCGAGCAGCAGGCGCGTTTCGGTTTGCAGATTTCGCTTTTTGACTACGGGCATGATTCAGATCAGTTTCGAGTTTCGAGTTTCAAGTTTCGAGTTCGCTTGGCCCTAGCTTGAGGACTCAACCCGAAACTCGAAACCCGAAACTCGAAACTATTTTCCTAGTCTCTTCTCCAAATGCACCTGCAAATCCGAAACCTTAACGCGTTCCTGTTCCCAGGTATCGCGGTCCCGAACGGTCACAGCTTCGTCTTCGAGTGATTGATGATCCACAGTCACGCAGAAGGGCGTGCCAATCTCGTCCTGACGCGCGTAAAGTTTTCCAATGCCGCCGGTGTCGTCGTAGACGGCGCGCAGCGACGGCTGTAGTGATCGCTTGATGGATTTCGCCAGCGCCACAATTTCCGGTTTATTCTTCGCGAGTGGCAGAATTGCAACTTTGATCGGCGCCAGCGCCGGATGAAGTTTTAATATTACCCGCGTCTCGCCCTTGTCATTCGTCTTTTCTGAGTAGGCATCCATCAGCACCGACAGCACGGTGCGATTGACGCCGGCCGCGGGCTCGATCACGTAAGGATAGAAACGTTCTTTGGTTGCCTCGTCAAAGTAAGAGAGATCGTCAGTGGAATCAGGATTCAAACGCTTCCCTTCCGCGTCCTCTGGTTTCTTCGAATGCGTGCGCAGATCGAAATCGGTGCGATTGGCGATCCCCATCAACTCGTCCCACTGCCGCTCGTCCTCCTCGCGTTCCGGGAAGAAGCGATACTGGATATCAACGGTGCGCTTGGCATAGTGGGCCAGTTCCTCTTTCGGTTGTTCATAGAGCCGCAGATTGGCGGCGGAGATACCAAGATCGACAAACCACTTGTGGCAGGCATCGATCCATTCCTGATGCGCACGCTCGTCTTCGCCCGGTCTGACGAAGTATTCCATTTCCATCTGTTCGAATTCACGCGTGCGGAAAATGAAGTTGCCGGGCGTCACTTCATTGCGAAACGATTTACCAATTTGCGCGACGCCAAACGGAAGTTTGCGCCGGCTCGTCGTCAACACGTTCAGGAAATTAATGAATATTCCCTGCGCCGTTTCCGGGCGGAGATAGACGAGCGAAGACGGATCGTCTTCCGCGGTGGCGCCGACGTGGGTTTGGAACATCAGGTTGAAGGGCCGCGGTTCGGTAAGATTGGTTGAGCCGCAGCTTGGACATTTTCCCCCGCTCAATTTGTCTGCGCGCAAACGACTATTACATTCCCGGCAGTCGACCAGCGGATCACTAAAAGTGTCCTCATGTCCGCTGTACTTCCAGACTAATCGATTCAAAATGATCGACGAGTCGAGTCCTTCGATGTCGTCGCGCTCGTAGACCATCCAGCGCCACCACGCCTGTTTGACGTTGTTGCAGAGCTCGACGCCGAGCGGGCCATAGTCCCAGGCGCTGCCGAGTCCGCCGTAGATTTCCGAAGAGGGAAAAACAAACCCCCGCCGCTTGGCAAGGGAAACTATGGTTTCGATGTTAGAAGCCGTCATAAGCAGTGAATCGTAAATGGTGAATCGTGAATAGTAAATGATTAGTCGAGAATCGACTATTCGGTAGGCGCCACGGCGGGCGAGGGCGCCCGCGGTCCCAGTAGGAGCTCGACTCTTCTAATTCAAACTCGACCCAAACACAAAAAGGAGACAAGCGCCAGGGCTTGTCTCCTTCTGTTAAGTTATCGCGTCTTGTTTGAACTGGCGCGATGAGACCTCAGATCCAAGTCCGAGTCTCGGATCTGAGATCTCACCCAAGCTAATTGTCTGAAACGGAGCTAATCAGCTTCACCCGCGCTCGCGGCCTCGGCTTTGCGCTCCTCATCGCGCAGGACGGCTTTTCGCGAAAGCTTGATTTTGTTGCCTTCTTTGCCGATGCATTTGACGATGATCTGCTGTCCTTCTTTCAGCTCATCGCGTACATCCTTCACTCGGCGGTCTGCGATCTCGGAGATGTGAAGTAGTCCATCCGTTCCCGGAAAGATTTCAACGAAGGCGCCAAAGTCAACGATGCGGGAAACCGTACCCAGGTAAGTCTGGCCCACCTCGGCCTCGGCTGTTATTCCGCGAATTCGCGCTACCGCGGCTTCGGCGGCTTCACCACTCGCTGTAGCTATTGAGATCGTGCCATCGTCAGACACGTCGATCTTCGCGCCCGTCTCTTCCACCAGCGCTCGGATCATCTTGCCGCCTGGTCCGATGACGTCGCGAATTTTATCCGGATTGATTTTGATCTGGATGATTCGTGGCGCGTGGGCCGAGATATCGGGACGCGGCTCGGCGATAGCTTGTTCCATTACGCTGAGGATATACAAGCGCCCTTTTCTTGCCTGCTCCAGGGCCTCGGCCATAATCTGCGCATTGATGCCGCCGATCTTAATGTCCATTTGCAGGGCCGTGATGCCGGTTTTAGTTCCAGTGACTTTGAAGTCCATGTCACCGTAGTGATCCTCGGCTCCGGCGATGTCCGTTAGAATGGCATACTTATTACCTTCCATTACTAACCCCATCGCAACGCCGGCTACTGGAGCTTTCAACGGCACGCCTGCGTCCATTAACGACAGGATACCGCCGCAAACACTCGCCATCGATGACGAACCATTCGACTCGGTAATATCAGAAACGATGCGAAGCGTGTAGGGGAAAACGGACTCATCTGGCAGGACCGGCTCGATCGCCCGGCGCGCCAGCGCCCCGTGGCCAATCTCCCGTCGACTCGAAGAGCCAAAACGCCCCACTTCACCGACCGAATAGTGCGGGAAGTTGTAGTGGAGCAGGAAGCGGCGCTTGACCTCGCCCTTCTCGATATCGTCCATAAACTGCTCGTCTTCTTTGGTGCCCAGCGTGGTGGTGACGAGAGCCTGAGTTTCGCCGCGGGTGAAGAGTGCCGAGCCGTGGACGCGCGGCAGCCAACCAACCTCGCAGCTGATCGGGCGGATTTCAGAGAACCGGCGGCCATCGGGCCGGCGCCGGCTATTGAGGATATCGTCACGAAAAATGGTTTCCTTCAAATTGTCGAAAACCTTTTTCGCCATCTGTCTTTTTTCTAGTTGATCTTCCGGGTAGCTTTCGACGACTTCCTTTTTCAACGCATCAACAGCCGCGTAACTATCGCGCTTCTCCTGATTGGTCGTGTCCATGGCGGCGCGTAAACGGTCGCCATAGTTACCTTGAATTTCTCCGAGCATCTCCTCGCTTAGCACTAGCGGCTCCACTTCGCGCTTCTCTATGTCCAGCGCTTTGTACAATTCCTTTTGCCAGCGACACAGGCGATTGATCTCCTTGTGGGCGAGCATGAGCGCCTCGACCATAATCTCTTCCGAAACCTCCGACGCGCCCGCCTCGACCATCACGATGGCCTCTTCGGTCCCAGCCACTATTAGATTCAAGCGCGACTCGCGCACCTCGTCGTAGGTAGGGTTAACAATGTAGCGCCCGTCAATCAGGCCGATGCGCACCCCGGCGATCGGATTCATGAAGGGAATGTCGGAAAGGTAAAGCGCGCATGAGGCGCCGGTAATCGCGATCACGTCCGGATTGTTGTCCGCGTCGGCGGAAATGACGCTGGCGATTACCTGCGTCTCGTTACGATAACCTTCCGCGAATAGTGGCCGGCAGGGTCGATCGATCAAACGGCTGGTCAGGGTTTCCTTCTCGGTCGGCCGGCCCTCGCGCCGGAAGTAGTTTCCGGGAATGCGTCCGGCCGCGTAATTTGCTTCACGGTACTCAACCGTCAGCGGGAAGAAATCAATTCCTTCCCGGGTAGTCTGCGCGCCTACCGCGGCAACCAGCAGCATAGTGTCGCCATATTGGATAACTACGGAACCATCCGCCTGCTTGGCGACTCGCCCGGTCTCAACCGTCAAGTCCTTATCGCCTAACTTTATTGATTCTTTGAGGTATTTCTTGACTGTCATCTTCTTTTGTCTCCTTCGGACAATTGCCTGAGGTTTCGCTCAGACCGCGAGCGTCTCGTGCGCCTCGCTCTGGTTGTAATAAATCTTCAATCCCAAGTTTCAATTGGGGGGAACCACGCCACGTGAAGCGTTTGGGAAATTCCGAGTCGCAATAATGATAAAGGCGGCACGAGCCTCTTTACCGTGAAGCTCTGCCGCCTCTTATGCGTTACGCTAAGGCCGAACACGTCTGCTTGCTTTGGAGTATCGCCGTCACGTTCGGCACCTTGGGCAAGCTCTTCGATAGACGCGGGCTTTTTGGAAAATCTGAGATTCGAAGTCTCTCGCTTAAACTACACTCAGTTGTTCTCTTGGCTTCTGTCTTCTTATTTGCGAAGGCCCAGACGAGTCACCACCTCGTGGTAACGCTCAATGTCTGTGCGCTTCAAATAATCCAGCAAACTTCGGCGCTGCGAGACCATCTTGAGCAGGCCGCGCCGCGAGTGGTTATCCTTTTTATGGATTTTGAAGTGCTCGGTAAGCTCGTTGATTCTCTTGCTAAGTAAAGCGACCTGAACCGGTGGTGAGCCGGTATCCGTTTCGTGGCTGCGAAAATCGCTAAGTATCTGTACTTTCGTTTCTTTGGCTAATGGCACTGCTTAAAATGATCCTCCAGAACAGCAGAAAAACCGTCTAACGACGGCAACCGCTAAGATTAAGTGACGAAGTAAGCTAACACGCGACTGTGAGGCTGTCCAGCGGGCGTGCTGCGGGTGCTTATCAGAACCGGGAGCGGGAGCGACCGGGTTCTTGGTCTGCCAAATCGGCCGCGGTATCCAAGTTGAGACCCGGTCGCTAACGCTCGCGGTTCTGACCGTTTACTGCGGGAAACGGGCCCGATACTCACCTGAGACAATGAACGCTTTGACCATCTCCGCTTGCTCGAAGTTGCTGCCAAACTGGTTTAGCTTGTTGAGCCAGAATTGGTAACCGCTTTCATCCGGGTCGCGACGGAGATAGCCGAAGTATTCCATCATCACAAATGCTTCGTTCCGCTTCGCGCGCGTAAACCCTTCATTCTCGACCACCTGACGCAAGACCGCACCACGCGTCAAGGTGCCGTTAGTTAAGCCGCCAATAAGCGCATCTCGATCGCCATTGAAGCTCGCGACGGTGTGGCTGATTAGCGTATCGACAAAAGCGTCGTTTGCCAGCTGGTCGTAAACAGCACGGAAAGCCGGGCGCTGTAGCCAGGCACCAATGAACGCTTGCCTGTTCGACTCCAACCGCTCGGCCCAATCGGCCTGGCCTACGATGACGTCACGCGCCACCAATCCGGTGTCGGGCCTGAACTCAGCATAAAGCGGTCGCCGCCCATAGCTGGCGCGATAGAGGCCGTCAACCAGTCCGCCCGTTTGCTGAAATTCTATCGATAAGAAGTAGGCGGCCGAGACGTTGATCCGTCTCCGCTCGATGCAGTTCGTATCGTTGCCACACTCGAGTATCTGATCGCTCCAGAAGTTGAACCCGCTTTCGTCAGGTTCGCGACCAAGGAAATCCAGATAGTGCTGCCTCACGAAATATTCCGGGACGTCGAGCGGGTTCGCAACTATCACCGAGTCCGCAGTAGCAGTGAACAGAGCATCTGTCTTACTCCCGGAGAGTGAGAACGAGCGATTGTCCGGATTGAAGTTGTAGTTCACACGTGAGGGCGTGACCGTGTAGAAGTTGCCGCTGTCGACATTCTCGAAGTGATAGTTGCCGTTGCTGTCCGTGATCGTTTTGCGCGATCTTGCGCCGCTCAGGTTTACCGTCACGCCAGCCAGGGGCGCGCCGTCTGGCGTTGTGATTGCCCCGCTGATTGTCGCCGGCGCTGCGGTCGGTACGGAGTTAACAGCGGCCAGCGCGTCGACGCGCCCGTAGCCGAAGGAGTTGTTGGGGATCTGGCTCGAGGTCGTGCCGCCACAGGTTTGCGCCGGACTGACGGTCACCGCCGGGTTGGCTGTGTTCTGCAGGATCGCCTTGGTCGCCGCGATGTTACGCGACAACTGCGGGCGCGCCGACCAGAGCAGCGCCACCACGCCAACGACGTGCGGCCCGGCCATTGAGGTGCCGCTGAGATTTCCGTAGCTGGCGTCGCTCGTAACTGTTGACGAGCGGACGTTGACGCCGGGAGCTGAGATGTTTGGCTTTAACAGGTTCGGCGTGTAAAACGTGCTGGGTCCCCGGCTACTGAAGCCCGCCAGCACATTGCTGATGTCAATTGCCCCTGTCGAAAAAGAAGCGCTATAAATGGCCGGTGGATCAGACACGGTCGAGCAACTTGGGCCGGAGTTGCCTGCCGACGCTTCAACGAAAATGCCCGCCGCCTCGGTGTTGTTGACGATCGTGTCCAGCTCGGCTCGCGTGACGCAGCCTTCGCTGGCGGGGCAGGTCCATGAGTTATTAATCACGTGCGGGCGCAGGGCGGGGTTGGCATTATTGCCTGCCAGATCCGTGGGCGCAATGAAAAACTGAAAACACTCAGTGTACGTGGCCGGAGTGCCATTGCCCTGGTCCATATTGCGGCACCCGATCCACTTTGCGCCCGGAGCCACGCCGACCTGGTTTCCCGCACCGTCATCGCCGACGGTGGTGCCCGTGGTGTGCGTCCCGTGTCCCTGATCGTCGCAGGGTGCGACGGTGTTAGGACCGCAGCTGCCGCCACCTGAGTGAATTGAATCGTGCCAGTTGAAATTATGATCAGCAGTCGTTCCGTTCCAACCTCGGTACTTCGGCTTGAGGGCGTTATGAGTCCAGCGCATCCCGGTATCCTCATTGCCTACGACCATGCCCTGACCCGTAAAGCCCAGCGCCCAGACCGCCGGAGCGTTAACATTTAGCACCCCCCACTCGACGGTGTTCGTGCTGCTGGGCGCGAGACTCAATTTGCTGATGGTGGGATCCTCGATCCAGCGGGTGGGATTGTTTGAGTCGACACGTGCCACGTCGGCACGGGCTGCGAGCTGCTCAACCAGTTGGCGGTCGGCCGTGGCCACCAGCATGTTGGCCGCCCAGAAAGACTGGTAGGTAACGCCCCTGGATTTGAGAAACTCCTGAAGGGCAACCTGCGTGCGCGCGGCATGCTGCGTAAGCGTGTTGTAAACAAACCAGCCGCGCGCGTCCTGGTCCTTCATCTCATATGCGGCGCTGACGTCGGCCTGGTCAGCGAGCAGGATAACGACCGCTGTGCTCTTGCCGGCTGCCGTGTCGGACAGCACCTGAGGCGCGATCTTAACGGCTGGGGTTTGCAGAAGAAGTTGAGCGAGATCGCCCAGGGACGATGAGATGTCGCTGTGGTATGAGTCACCGATCCTGGTGCCACGCTCTTGACCCTGTCCGGGAGACTGTGCGCGATTTTTCTCATAGAAGAGTTCAGCTTCCAGCTTGACGTTGGTGGTTTCCTGAGCCTTGTCTTTCGCGTTATGACCCGGGGAGCGTGATGACGAGATAATGGTCGCCCCCTGGATCAATCCCACCAGAGAGACAACG